>JANQKX010000249.1 GCA_028280915.1 Kiloniellaceae bacterium | reverse complement strand
CGCGGCCGTCGTAAAGCCCGATCACCGCCCACATGTTATGGTTATGGGGCACCAGGGTCATCATGGGCGCCCAGGTGAAGTTGAGGATGGTGAGGTCGTCACTTTGGTATAGGGCGCGAAAGCCCGCCTCCATGGGCTCGCCCATGACACGGCTCACCGCCGCCGGGTCGCTGACCGCCGCGGCCACCACCTCGCGCACGGCTTTGTGGCTGTCGTCTTCCCGTCGGGCGCGCACACAGTCTTCAACAAATCGATCCAGGTCGAACATGGCCTTTTCCTTTACCCAAAGCTGCTTCGCTGATTTTACCCCGGGGCCCGCTCAAACACATTTCAAAACTTGGTTGGCCGTGAAAGCGGTTTGATAAACATGGGACATCACCGGCGCGCTCTTGACCGGCTTGGGGTGGCTCACCGGCAGGGGCAAGTCTTCCTCCCGGCCCCCCGCCAGCAGCTCGGCCATCGCCTTGCCGAAGATGGTGCCGGGCGTGATGCCGCGTCCGTTGTAGCCGATGGGGGTGTAGAGCCCCTCGTCCAGGCGGTGCATGCGGGGCAGGTGGTCGGGCGTCATGGCGATTTGGCCGTGCCAGCAGTGTTCAAAGGGGACCTCGCCCAGATCTGGGAACAAGCGTTGCAGCATGCGGGTCGCCCAGCGCCGGGAAAGTCCGTCCATGCCGCCGATCACGGTCCCCATGGAGCCGATGATCAGGCGGCCGAAGGCATCGCGGCGCAGGGAAAACATGATGGCGCCCGTATCCCACAATCCCTGGCCGCCGCGCAGAATGGCCTTGCCCTTGTCGCCCAGGGGAACGGTGGCCAGCTGGAAAAAGTGGATCTTGGTGAAGGTGGATTTAAGCCCCGGCCAAAGGTCGTCCGTATAGGCATTGGTGCCCAGGACCACCCGCTTGGCCCGCACGCGGCCCCGGTCGGTGTCCAGGCACCAGTCCGTGCCCTCCCGGCGCAGGGCCTGGACCCGAACACCGGTGTGGATCTGGGCGCCGGCCCCCTGGGCGGCGCGAGCCAGGCCCCGGGCATAGCCCATGGGATTGATGGTGCCGGCGCGGTGGTCCAGCAGGCCGCCGTGAAAGCTGCGGCTGCCGATCAGATCGGCGGCCTCGTCGCGGGACAGCAGCTCCACCGGAGCCGCCAGGCGCCGCCACTCCTCCGCGCGCCGGGCCAGGTCCTCATGGCCCTTGGGGGAGTGGGCGGCGTGGATGGTGCCCTTCCAGGTGGCCTCGCAGCGAATCTGATGCCGCTCGATCAATGACCTGACGTAGGACGGCGCTTCCCCCAGGGTCTTGATCAGCGCGGCGCCGTTCTTTTCCCCCAGTTTGGCGCGCACGTCCTGGGGCGGCAGCCAAAGGCCCGCGTTGACCAGGCCCACGTTACGGCCCGATCCCCCATAGCCGATCTGCTTGGCTTCCAACACCCGGCAATCGATCCCCTTTTCAGCGGCGTGCAGCGCGGTGGATAGGCCGGTGAAGCCGCCGCCCACGATGGCCAGATCGGTGACGCCGTCGCCGGTCATGGGGTTGATGAGGTCCGCCTCGGCGGCGGAGCGGTCCCACAAGGAAATGGTCGAAGATTTAGTCATTGGAGCTGTGTCATTAGGATTGTGTCGTTGGAATTGTACCCCAGCCCGTCACGGGACGGCCGCGGCGGGCATCACTGGATCGGAATAAGGTCCATTGCACCGCAATCATTGCGTCGTTGCGGCAAATGTGTCAATATAGAAAATAATTGTTTCGAGTATTGGCACAAAAATGCGAAACTTGAAAATCTCTGTGGCCGATATGGTGCACGCGGCCCGGCAGCGGATTGAGGAGATTGAGACCGGGGAAGCCATGGCCTTGCACGGTGATCCGGCCATCGTCTTCGTGGACCTGCGCGATGTTCGGGAGCGGGCCCGATCGGGCTTCATCCCCGGCAGTTTTCACTGCCCCAGGGGCATGGCGGAGTTTTGGGTGGACCCCAAAAGCCCTTATTTCAAGGACATCTTCGCCGAGGACAAAAAATTCATCTTTCACTGCGCTTCCGGATGGCGCTCCGCCTTGACCGTCGCCACGCTGGGCGACATGGGATTCCCCGCCGCCCATTTGAAAGACGGCTTTGCCGACTGGCGGGGTAAGGGCGGACCCGTCG
>JANQKX010000238.1 GCA_028280915.1 Kiloniellaceae bacterium | reverse complement strand
CGGCGACGTCACCTCGGCAACCACCCCCGCCAGGGAGGCGGCGGCCACGTCACGCCACTGTCCGTTCACCTTTATCTTCACGCTCACTCCGTCCCCTGCTCTCGGCCGCCGTCTCCGCGCGGGGCCCCTCCATCATATCGGTCAATTGCCGCGCGCAGGCGGGCGCCATGAGGAAGCCGTGGCGGAACAGCCCGTTGATGAAAAACCGCCGCCCCTGCCGCCGCACTTGCGGGCAGTTGTCGGGAAAGGCCGGGCGCACATCGGCTCCGGTCTCCACGATTTCCGCCTCGGCAAAAGCCGGGTGCAGGGCATAGGCGGCATTCAGCAAATCCACCTGGCCACGAACGGTCACCCGTCCCCGCTCCCCGGATTCGATCTGGGTCGCCCCCAGCATGTAGAGGCCCTCGCCGCGCGGCACCAAATAGAGCGGATGACGGGGATGCAGCAAGCGCACCGGCCGGGAAATCGCCACCTCGGGGCAGTGCAAGACCACCATCTCTCCCTTGACCCCGCGCAGGTCCGGCAAGGCGTCCCGCGCCGCGAAGCCCCGGGCATCCACCACCGGCCCCTCAAGGGTTTCAAGATCCACGGTCATGTCATAGTGCAGCTGGCCGCCGCCCGCGATAACTCGATCACGAAGATCCGTGAGGGCCGCCCGCGGCTCCAAATGCCCCTCGTCGGGGAAAAACAGACCCCGGTCGAAGCGTTCGGCCAAGTGGGGTTCCAAGGCCGCGATCCCGGCCCGATCCACGGTTTCATACCGCTGCGTACATCGGGCAAAGCGCGCCAGCTCCCCCTGGTCCCGGCCCGGCGCCAAGACCAAGGACCCGCGCCGTGCCACGCCCGTCACCCGGGCGTCCCACCAGTCCAGGGCGGTTTGGCCCAGGCGGACCACTCGCTCCGGGGCCGTTTCCCCTTCGCACCAGGGCGCCAGCATGCCGCCGGCGTACCAGGAGCAGGACCGGGGCCCCAGACCGGGCGCGCCATCGAAGACGCGCACTCTGTACCCCCGCTCCTGCAACACCACGGCGGCGCAGAGGCCGGCCACGCCGGCCCCCACCACGGTCACCTCCATGACCCTTTTACTCCGCCGCCGGTTCGGCGCGCCCTTCCACGGGCATGTAGAGATCACCGGACTCGCGGTACTTTTGCGCCATCTTTTCCATACCCTCCTTCTGGAAGTCCGCCCGGATGTCGTGGGACAGCTTCATGGAGCAGAACTTCGGCCCGCACATGGAGCAGAAATGGGCCACCTTGTGCGCCTGCTTGGGCAGGGTCTGGTCGTGGAACAGCCGCGCCGTATCCGGGTCCAGGGAGAGGTTGAACTGATCCTCCCAGCGGAATTCAAAACGCGCCCGGGACAGGGCATCGTCCCGGGACTGGGCCGCCGGGTGACCCTTGGCCAAGTCCGCCGCGTGGGCCGCGATCTTGTAGGTGATCACGCCGATCTTCACGTCATTGCGGTCCGGCAGGCCCAGGTGCTCTTTGGGCGTGACGTAGCACAGCATGGCGGTACCGAACCAACCGATCATGGCGGCGCCGATGCCCGAGGTGATGTGATCGTAACCCGGCGCGATGTCCGTGGCCAGGGGGCCGAGGGTGTAAAACGGCGCCTCGCCGCAGCAGTCCAGCTGCTTTTCCATGTTGGCCTTGATCTTGTGCATGGGCACGTGCCCCGGCCCCTCGATCATGACCTGACAGTCCTTGGCCCAGGCGATTTCCGTCAGCTCGCCCAGGGTTTCCAGCTCGGCGAACTGGGCCCTGTCGTTGGCGTCGGCGATGGAGCCCGGCCGCAGGCCGTCGCCCAGGGAAAAGGAGACATCATAAGCCCGGCAGATATCGCAGATCTCCTCGAAGTGCTCGTAGAGGAAACTCTCCCGGTGGTGATGCAGACACCACTTGGCCATGATCGACCCGCCCCGGGACACGATGCCCGTGGTGCGCTCGGCGGTCAGGGGCACATAGGGCAGGCGCACGCCGGCGTGGATGGTGAAATAGTCCACGCCCTGTTCCGCCTGTTCGATCAAGGTGTCCCGGTAAACCTCCCAGCTCAAATCCTCGGCGATGCCGTTGACCTTTTCCAAGGCCTGATAGATGGGCACGGTACCGATGGGAACGGGACTGTTGCGGATGATCCACTCGCGAATGTTGTGGATGTTACGGCCGGTGGACAGATCCATCACCGTGTCGCCGCCCCAGCGGATGGCCCAGACCATCTTTTCCACTTCCTCGGCCATGGACGAAGTCACCGCCGAGTTGCCGATGTTGGCGTTGATCTTCACCAGGAAGTTCCGCCCGATGATCATGGGCTCGATCTCCGGGTGGTTCACGTTGGCCGGAATGATGGCTCGGCCCCGCGCGACCTCGTCCCGCACGAATTCCGGCGTGACGTAGTCGGGAATACTGGCGCCCCAGCTCTCCCCGTCCCGGCTCGTACAGGATTCACCCAGCTGTTCCCGCGCCATATTCTCCCGGCCCAGGTTCTCGCGAATGGCGATGAATTCCATCTCCGGCGTGACGATGCCCCGGCGCGCATAGGC
>JANQKX010000213.1 GCA_028280915.1 Kiloniellaceae bacterium | reverse complement strand
GGAGCGGTTGGACTTGAACCGCGCACTCATCCAGCACCCCGACGCCACCTATTTCGCCCGCGCATCCGGCGATTCCATGCGCGATGCCGGCATTCATGACGGTGATATCCTGGTGGTGGATTGCGCTGTGGACCCTCGGGACGGCCATGTGGCCGTGGTGGCCATCGATGGAGAGCTCACGGTCAAGCGCCTCAAGGAAGATGGCGGGGCCTTGTACCTGGTGCCGGCCAATCCCGCCTATAGCCCCATCAAAGTGTCGCCCGAAGCCGATATCCGCATTTGGGGCGTCGTCACCTACGCAGTGCATAAGGTCTAGGACATGGCTGCCGCCCCTGTGTTTGCCCTTGTGGATTGTAATAGTCTTGGGGCTGACATAGATAAAAACGTAACCGGGCTGCCTTTTCCTCATAAGCCAGGACACGAGCCGCCCCCCACAGGCCAGACCTTCGAGCCAAAGGCAACTTCTTTTTTTGAGGCAGGTGCTTACCCGCAGCATGGGCCTTCAGTTGACGATTACGGGCTCGGCCGACTTCAACCGCCTCATCAGACATATCGCCAGCCCAAACGACTTTATTGCGGGTGACAAAATTATGAGCAGCGAATAATGGAAGCTGGTCACGTATCATGGGTCATGATCGTGTAAGTATGAATATACTGGGAATCAGTTGGGTTGCGTGAATTAATGTTGCTGTGAGTCATCTTTGGTTGACTCTGATGGGCGACAGCGCATACACTGTGGACATGCTGGTGCCCGCTCCACATGGGGCGGCCGAAAGAGGGAACCCGGTGCAAGTCCGGGACTGCCCCGCAGCGGTGAGCGAAAACGAACCCCGCCATACAGCACTGGGCCACAGGCCTGGGAAGCGGCGGGCAGTAGGCGCCCGGCCCCTGGCCGACGAGTTCGCAAGTCCGAAGACCTGCCGGCGATTGTTCGCAAAATATGTTTGTGAGCGAACCCCCAGGGAGCCTCGTGGGAAGGCGACCGGGCTTTTCGGCGCATGCAATGGCGTCCGGCTGCCTTGTCTCT
The DNA here is from genome assembly GCA_028280915.1 of Kiloniellaceae bacterium. Taxonomy (GTDB): domain Bacteria; phylum Pseudomonadota; class Alphaproteobacteria; order Kiloniellales; family Kiloniellaceae; genus JANQKX01. The sequence goes on along the minus strand of JANQKX010000213.1, from coordinate 735 downwards.
CCCCGGCTCCGTCACAATGCCGCGCGGTGTGACGCGGTATTGCGGAGAATGCCATGCTGAAAACGACCGATCCACTTGAAGCGTTGCAAGACGACGCCGCCCCCGTTTCCCCAACGTCCTTGTCAGACCGAGTCGCTGTGGCCGTGCCCGTGCGCATCAAGAAGCGCGATGGTGAGGTGCTTCCTTTTGACTCGGAGAAAATCTATTCCGCCATCCGCAGGGCCGGCGCGGCCACGGGCGAATTCGGCGAAGACGAAGCCCGGCTCCTCACCGCCCAGGCCGTCAAAGTCCTGTCCTACCGTTTCGCCGGGCAGATTCCCGATATCGAACGTATCCAGGATGTGGTGGAGCAGGCGCTCATCTCCGCCAACCACTTCCGCACCGTGCGCGCCTACTCGGTCTATCGCGACCAGCGCGCCCGGCTTCGCGAGGACAAAAAGACCGTGGTGGACGTGGCCTCGTCCATGAACGAATACCTGGACCGCCAGGACTGGCGCGTGGCCGCCAACGCCAACCAGGGCTACTCCCTGGGCGGGCTCATCCTCAATGTTTCGGGCAAGGTGGTGGCCAACTACTGGCTCAGCCACGTCTACCCGCCGGAAGTGGGCGCCGCCCACCGCGAGGGCGACCTGCACATCCACGACCTGGACATGCTGGCCGGCTACTGCGCCGGCTGGTCCCTGCGCACCTTGCTGGAGGAAGGGCTCAACGGCTTGGCCTCCACCTTGTCCGGCA
>JANQKX010000186.1 GCA_028280915.1 Kiloniellaceae bacterium | reverse complement strand
TCATCTGTATCAAGGACTTGCGTGGCGTTTATACCTTCGTGAATCAACGCTTCGAGGAGGTGCACGGGATGAAGGCCGCGGCGCTCCTCGGCAAGACCGTCTTCGATATCTTCCCCCAGCCCATCGCTCAGGCCTTCACCGAGCATGACCGGGACGTGGCGGCGGCGGGGGCGGCCATCGAGCGGGACCAGCTGGTGACCGCCGAGGATGGCACGCGCGTGTTCCGCGAGGTGAAATTTCCCATTCGCGATCGCGCCGGCCGGGTTTCGGCCATCGGCATGGTGGGCATTGACATCACCCAGATCAAGCAGCGGGAATTGGATCTGGACGGGGCCAACAAAGCCAAGCAAGAAGCGCTGGCCGAACTGCAAGCGGTGCTCGAGGCCTCGGAATGCGGCATCCTTTTCATGGACGCGGACTTGCGCATCCGGGTCACCAACCGCATGTACCGGGACATGTGGCAAATGCCCGAGGATTTTTTCCAAGACCAGCCCCATCTGAGCGCGGACGTGGCCTATTGTTACGACCACGGGCTCTACAACGTGAGCGACGAGCCGCGAGAGCGCTATATCGACTCCCGGGTCGCCGCCATCAAGGAAGGCGGGCCGGCTTTTTCCGAGGTCACCCAGTTGACCGACGGGCGCTACTTGCAGCGGGAATGTATCATGTTGCCCGACGGCGGACGCATGCTCACTTACTTCGATATCACCGAGCTGAAACGGCGCGAATTCGAACTGGCCGAGCAGAAGGCCTTTCTACAGACCACCCTGGAAAACCTGGATCAGGGCATCTGCATGACCAGCGCCGACCTGACCATCATGGCCTTCAACCAGCGCTTCGTGGAATTGGTGGGCCTGCCCGAGGGGCGCTTCAAGCCCGGGGACAACATGGTGGACATCTACCGTTTCAACGCGGAACGGGGAGAATACGGCGAGGGCCCGGTGGAGGACTTGGTGGCCGACCGGCTCTCGGAAGCCCGCAAGCCGACCGGCTTTCGCATGGAGCGCACAAACCACGACGGCCGTATTGTCGAGATCCGGCGCAAGCCCCTGGCCGGGGGCGGCGGCTTTGCCACCTTCACTGACGTGACCCTGCAGCGCCGGGCCGAGGCCTCGCTGAAGGAAAGCGAGGCCTTCAAGGGCTCGATCCTGGAATCGGCGCTGGACTGCATCATCTCCATGGATGAAAAGGGCCGCCTGCTGGAATTCAACCCGGCGGCGGAGCAGACCTTTGGCTTTAAGCGGGCCGAGGTCTTGGGCAAGTCCATGGCCGAGCACATTGTGCCGAAACGCTACCGCACGGCCCACTATGAGGGCCTGAAACGCTATTTGAAAACCGGCGAGGGTCGGGTGCTCAGCCGCCGGGTCGAGCTGGATGCCCTGCGGGCCGACGGCACGGAATTCCCCATCGAAATCGCCATCACCGCGACGTCATTGCAGGGCCGGCCCATCTTCACCGCCTATTTGCAGGACATCACCCGGCGGCGGGAGGTGGAGCGGGCGCTCAGGGACAGCGAGGAGCGCTTTTCCCTGGCCATGAACGGCGCGGCGGTGGGCCTGTGGGACTGGCGGGCCGACAGCAACACCATCTACGTCTCCCAGCGTTTCAAGGACGTGCTGGAGATTCCCAGCGATCTGCCGGAAATCACGCCGGAGGAATGGCAACATCGGCTCCATCCCGAGGACCTGGCCGTCTATCGGGGGGACATGATCGCCCATATGCGCGGCGAGGCGGAATTCCGCAACCGGGAATACCGGGTGGTCCGGCA
>JANQKX010000301.1 GCA_028280915.1 Kiloniellaceae bacterium | reverse complement strand
AGGTGCATGGCCAGGATGCTACCGGCGGCCATGTATTCCAGGGCAAAGTCCCGATCGGAGACGGAGTCGATGGAATTGGCCGTGGGCCGGTCAAAGCCGAGCGCCGCGGCGGTCGCGGCCCGGTCGATGTCAAAGGAGGTACCGGCCAGGGCCGCGGCGCCCAAGGGGCACTCGTTGAGACGGCGCCGGCCATCGGCGAAGCGCCCCCGGTCCCGGCCGATCATCTCCACATAAGCCAGAAAATGGTGCCCCAGGGTCACCGGCTGGGCCGCCTGCAGATGGGTATAGCCGGGCATTACCGTGGCCGCGTGTTGCTCGGCCTGGTCCATGAGGGCTTCCTGCAAAGACTTCAGCCCCCCGTCCAGGCGGTCGATCGAATCGCGAATCCACAAACGAAAATCGGTGGCCACCTGATCATTGCGGGAGCGGGCCGTGTGCAATCGCCCGGCCGCGTCGCCGATCAACTCCCGCAGGCGGGCTTCCACGTTCATGTGGATGTCTTCCAGCGCCCGGGAAAAGGTGAAGTCCCCCGCGGCAATCTCTCGCAAAATTGTGTCTAGACCATCGCGGATCGAGACCCCATCTTCAGCGGAGATAATGCCTTGCTGCTCGAGCATGGCGCAGTGGGCCTTGGAGCCGGCGATGTCTTGCGCAAAGAGACGTTTGTCGAAGTCGATGGAGGCGTTGATGCGTTCCATCACTTCCGTGGGGCCGCCGGCGAAACGGCCGCCCCACATGCGGTTTGCCTGATCGGCAGCCGCGGGCGGCTCTTGAGACGTTTGTTCTGGCGAGGTTTGTTCGGTCGAATCAGTCATCTAACTGCGGGACGTGTATCTTCAATGTTCACCAAAAAAGCCCTTATGAGTTTGCTGGCCGTCATCCTGCTCACCGGCGCCGGCCTGCCCTTTGGCAATCCGGCGCAAAGCAGCGGCCAGCCGCCTCTTCAGGGCATCTTCGCGGATAACTTTATCCTTTACCATCCGCCGGCACCAGCGCCGACGGGCAGCTTCACCGACTTGGCTGGCGCTACTCGTACTCTGGCCGACTTCCAAGGTCAAACGGTGCTGTTGAATTTTTGGGCCACCTGGTGCGCGCCCTGTATCGAAGAGATGCCCTCCATCGATCAATTGCAGACCGAGTTGGGGCCCGAGGGCCTGAAGGTGGTGGCGGTTTCCGTGGACCGGGGCGGCGCCAATCAAGTCATTCCCTTTCAACAGAAGTACGGCTGGACCTCGGTGGAGTTTTTCCTCGACCCCAAGGGGCTGTTTTCCCGGGAGTTCGAACACTTCGGCCTGCCGACCACCTACATCATCGATCCTCAGGGCCAGATGGTCGGGGTCTTGAAGGGCCCGGCGGAATGGGATACCGAGGCGGCCAAGGCGCTCATTCGACATTACTTGCCGGCACCGGGCGGCGCCGAATTGATCCGCACCGGCGGTTAATACCAAGGCTCGGCCTCGGCTGCCACCGCGCGTCGGCACTGCGCCACGAACCAATCCTTGAAGGCGGCGACAATGGGGCGCCGCGCGGCCCGTTCGGGCAAGGTAAGGCTATAGGGCTGGGACAGGGGCACGGCCGGGCCGGGCGCCCGCACC
>JANQKX010000149.1 GCA_028280915.1 Kiloniellaceae bacterium | reverse complement strand
GGTCGACAGCCGGCTCGGCCCGATCCAGACCGAAATCGACCCCGCGGCCCGTCAGGCCCTGGTCGACGCGGTGCACACCGTCCTGCGGGAGGACGTGGTGCGCAGTGACGAGAAGCCCTCCGTTGCCTTGCGCTCGGGCCGCCAGTCCAGCATGCGCCTGGCGATCAACGCGGTCAGCCAGGGCGAGGCCACCTGCGTGGTTTCGGCCGGGAACACGGGCGCCTTGATGGCCATGTCGAAATTCGTGCTGAAAACCCTTCCCGGGGTCAGCCGGCCGGCCATTGCCAGTTTCTTTCCCACCATGCGCGGGGAAACGGTGATGCTCGACCTGGGCGCCAACGTGACCTGCGACGCGGACAACCTGATCGATTTTGCGGTCATGGGAAACGCCTTCGCCCGCTCGGTGCTGGGCATCAAGGAACCGACCTACGGCCTGCTGAACGTGGGCGCGGAAGAGATCAAGGGGCACGAATCCCTGCACGAGGCCAGCGCGGTTTTGCGCCGCAATCAGCTGCCGGGCCGATTTGTCGGTTTCGTGGAAGGTGATGACATCGCCAAGGGTTCGGTGGACGTGGTGGTCACTGATGGTTTTACCGGTAACGTGGCCTTGAAGACGGCCGAGGGTACGGCCAAGCTGATCAACGAATATGTGCGCCAAACTTTCCGCTCATCGGTCATGGCGGGCCTGGGCTATCTGCTGGCCCGCTCGGCCATGCAGAAACTGCGCAAACGTGTGGACCCGCGGCGCTATAACGGTGCCATGTTTTTGGGCTTGAACGGCATCGCCGTTAAGAGCCATGGTGGCACGGACGCCTTGGGATTTGCCAACGCAATAGGTGTGGCGGTGGATATGCAAAAGCACGGAATCATCGAAAAGATTCGCTCGGATTTCTCCGAATTGGATCGCTCTTCTCCCAAAGCACAGGCGGCGACCGGTTGATGGTTACCCGAGCCATGGCCTTGGGCTGCGGCGCCGCTCTGCCGCGCCGTTTGGTCACCAATGCAGACTTGGCGGAACGGGTGGATACCTCCGACGATTGGATCCGCAAACGCACGGGGATCACCCAGCGTTACATCGCCGACGCGGACGAATTGACCTCCGTGCTGGGCCAGCGGGCGGCGCAGGCGGCATTGGACATGGCCGGTGTGCCGGCGGATTCGGTGGATCTGATCGTTTGCGCCACCTCCACCCCCGACGAGACCTTTCCCTCCACCGCCACCCGCATTCAGGCGGGCTTGGGGTCGACACGGGGTGCTGCCTTTGACGTGCAGGCGGTCTGCAGCGGATTTGTTTACGCACTCTCCCTGGCGGACAATTTCATTCGTGTGGGCCAGGCCCGCAGCGCCCTGGTGATCGGCGCGGAGACCTTTTCCCGAATTCTCGATTGGGAAGATCGGGGCACTTGCGTGCTCTTTGGCGACGGCGCCGGCGCCCTTTACCTGGAAGGCCGGGAAGGGGAAGGCACCACCGAAGATCGGGGCGTGATCTCCACCCACCTCTATTCCGACGGGCGCTTCCATGACGCCCTTTACGTGGACGGCGGACCGTCGTCGACCAAGACGGTGGGGCACTTGCGCATGGAAGGACGGGAGGTGTTCCGCCACGCGGTGGTGCGCATGTCCGAGGCGGTGGACACGGCGCTCGAGGTCAACGGGCTAACCCCGGCCGATATCGATTGGCTGGTCCCTCACCAGGCCAACCGGCGCATCATCGAAGCCATGGGCAAGCGTTTGAACCTGCCCGACGAGCGGGTCGTGGTCACCGTGGACAAGCACGCCAATACCTCCGCGGCCTCCATTCCGCTGGCGCTGTGCGAGGCGGTGGACGACGGTCGAATTCAGCCTGGGGACATGATCCTCATGGAGGCCATGGGCGGCGGTTTCACCTGGGGCTCGGCTTTGCTGCGGTGGTAGATCCCGGATGGGACACATCCCATTTGGGCAGAATCATGGGTGCCGAACGGTGCCCTTGAGCTGCCTGCCTGAGATTTGTAAAAAAAATCTAACACTTTTTTTGTTTGGGACCGGAACTTACCCGGGCCTTAATTTTTGCTTTATTAGCGACGCTTGATAGAGAGCTTCAGGCCGCAATCTCTTTGTGCAAAACACTGAAATTAAGGCATCAATCCACTTGGTTTTTTTTGTGCCCTGCCGTTTTGGCCCCGGGTTTTACATCGATGTGAATAAAACAACACATCCCCTGGAAGTAAAACGATAATTGACCGAGATTTCGGGTTAGGCTAATTTAAGATATAGCGATAGAGGACAGGGGGAAAGATGGCTGAGCACACGGTCACGCGCGCCGACCTTAGCGAGGCGGTGTATCAAGAAGTGGGACTATCTCGCAACGAATCGGCCGATCTGGTCGAATCGGTCCTTGATGTCATTGCCAAGGCCTTGGTGGATGGCGAGATGGTCAAGCTGTCGTCCTTCGGCAGTTTTTCCGTGCGCGAAAAGGGCGAGCGTATCGGGCGCAATCCGAAAACGGGTGAAGAAGTTCCCATCCTGCCGCGACGCGTTTTGGTTTTTCGGGCCTCTCACGTCTTGAAAAACCGGATCAATGGCGCTTTGTCCGAACACGACTAGTTCGTCCAACGTGACGAGGGTGTTTGGCACCACAGCCGTTCCTGGCCGGCACAACAATAAAAATCCGGAGTTTCTCACATGTTAGCTACCCGCTCGGCAAGCAAGTCCGCTTCCGCTTTCCGCACCATTAGTGAAGTTTCCAGCGATCTGGACGTGCCGCAACACGTGTTGCGCTTTTGGGAGACCAAATTCACCCAGGTGCGTCCCCTCAAAAGGGGCGGCGGGCGTCGGTACTATCGGCCCGAGGACGTGGACCTGTTGCGCCAGATTCGCCAGCTTCTCTATGGCGATGGCTACACCATCAAGGGCGTGCAGAAATTGCTGCGCGAGGGCCGGGGCAAACTCCCGGTGCAAAACGAGCTGGACCTGGACGTGGAAAAGACCGTCGTACCCGAGGCCCCGACAGAAAAGTCACCCGGACCAAACCGGGAGGTTCTGGAAGGTCTCTTGGAGGAATTGGGCGAACTGCGGGACATGCTGAAAAAGGTGACCAACTGAGGCCTTGCTCCGCCTGATTACGGGACGGGCTGCTTACCGCCTGACATATTCCATTTTTTGAGCGAGAAAATCGGTCGGGAGGCGGCCGGGGACCATTGCTTTGTCCCATGAGCCTCTGTATATAAGTGCGGCTCGATCACCGGGGGTACGGGCTGATTTGGCTCCAGGGCATGATTGCCGCGGGCCATGGTCCCATCGGGATCGGGATTTCTTGGGTTCGGAGCGTAGCGCAGTCTGGTAGCGCATCTGGCTGGGGGCCAGGGGGTCGCAGGTTCAAATCCTGCCGCTCCGACCATTATCCCAAATCTGACTTAGAGCTCTTTAAAACCTCATTGAAGCGTTTGATGGGCTGTCGCCTGGCTGGGCCGTTCCGCGCCCCTCCGTCTTCTGCGCCCAGGATTTCCCTAACCCAATCGCGAATACAAAAAACCGCTGTTTCCGTAAGCTCTCTTTTTGTCTGAGGGGATGGATTCAATTTGACGGGAAACTGCAAGGTATTCGTCCTTTAAATTCGTATTCACTAATTTATCCCATGCTGGCCATCCCACCATCGCCAACGAACCGAAAAGGACTGTGGCGATCGTGCCGTCGGGGCAGAGCCTTGGCGCGTCGGCGGGAAAAATTGGGGCAGCGGCGGCAAAACAAAAAACACCCGAGCTGCCTTGGCAATGGCACCGAAGGACCAGAGCCGGACGTGGGGCAGGGCGCACAGTGAGGGGAAGGACAAATGGTACGCATGATCGACGTGGTGTTTTTGGTATGCGCGGTGACCACCGCCCTTGCCACCTCCGCCATCGCGGTTGAAATGATTTTTGGCTGGTCTCAGGTATGGCCTCAGATGAACACCCTATTGTCCGATTTGAGGCTGCCCGGCCTGACCGCAACGGCCCAGGTGCCGTCCGTCTCCCTGCCGTAGGAGATCCCCCATGGCTTTGCCCCTAATGCGGTCCGAAAAGAACGCGGGCGGTTCCGTCATGCCCTTGTCACAAGACGCCACGGCGGCCAAAAACCCATCCCAGGGCGCGCAGCTTGCCGATGGCGACGCCATGTCGTTTTTGCAGCGCGCCGCAGCGGGGGATTTTTCCGATCCGCCGGCGGGAAGCGATCCCATTGCCCGCCTGCTGCGCCAGTTGGCGGACAACCATCTGGCGCGGCAGGAACAATGGTGCCTTTTGGAAACGGAACGGCTGTCCCATTTCATGGCCCTCTCGGGCCTGCTGAGCGACCTGGACCAGGGCCCCGTCCGGGGAGACGCGCAGGCGCCTCGGTCCGACAAGGCGACGGAACTGCGGGCCGCCGTGGAAGAAAGTCGCTGGGACGGCAAAACCGGGCTCGCGGAAGCCTCCAACCGCTATCATCGGCTTGCCGACAGGCAAAAGGCAGCGGTAACGGCGGAATCAGCGCAGCTCGAACGGCAATTGGGTGACCTCCTGCAGAGTATCTCGGCCCTTTCCTATGGCCTCGCCCGGCGGGGGACCCGGGGGAAGCGCCACGGACAGGGAGACCGGACCGGCCCGGAGCTGGCGGCCATTGCGCTCATACATAGTCAAGGGCGCGCCCTTGGCCAACAGCTGGCTGAATTCGCCAAACGGCACTCCGACGCTCTGGGAGAGCTCGATGCCGCCATGGATACGGCCCTCTGCGACGTGGCCAAGGTGCAAGACGAGCAGTTGGACCGGTTCGCCCATTGCGCCGAAGGGGTCGCCGCCGAACGGGTGGTCGAGGGGCAGGGCGGTGAAACGCCCCGAATGGACCAGGTCATGGAGCAGGTCATTGACCAGGCGCGCACGGCCATAAGTGGCGTGTGCGCGGATTTAAAGGCGCGCCTGCCGGCCCGTTAGAATGGTTTCAGCGAGAACGGTTTCGGCCGGCTGGGACTTGCCGGTGATCCGGTCTTAATCAGCTTTCAGTTTCCGAAAGTTTGTCCACGGGCTGGTCAGACGGCGCGTCATCCTTTGGAAGAGGCTCCCGCAGCACGTGCGCCCGGCCGGCCCGGGTCAATCGGCAGATCAGCCAATCTTCCTTCAAGGGATTCACAAACCAGGGTTCCGCCCAGCCTTGATCGATGCACGAGCGCACGAAGCCGATGGTATATCGCCGGCCCTCGCTGTCGAAGAGCGGCAGCTTGCCGCCCGGTTGGTCCAACCCCTGTCTTAACCATTCCAGCTGCACCGGCGATGGGCGCGGCCGTGGTACGGGTGTTGGAAACGGATAAACATTGCCTCGCGGCTCAGGCCGATTTTGCATCGCGCGCATCCCCTTTTTTTGACACCATACGCTAGCTTTTCAGGAAATGCCATACTTCTCATGCATTTTATTCAGTAAAAGTTCCTTCATACTGATAATAATATATTTTATTGAATATACAACTCAACTAATTTAGCAAGAATAATTGCTCTCTTATTCGAAAACTCGAGCAGAATATATGAGAAACACTTCAGATTTTTGTCCTAAATCTTTACATCGTCGCCCAAATCACAAAGTATTTGCCCGTCGAGAAGCAGCTAGAGACAAAAGGGAATCTGGAATTTTATTCCTGACGGTCAAAAATTAATCAAAAACAATTTGTTAATAAATGATTTTAACCAAAAAAATTAATATTTTGGGAAGTGTATTTTTGATCATCCAGTCAGCAGCTGACCGGTGAAGTCACAATATGTCCCACCCGCCGGCGCCGCAGATTGCGTCGGCGTCGGCGATAGAGGGATCCGATGCTTCAGCAGCAGCCTACGGATTGGCCGTTTTCTCGGTCGCGGGCTTCATTTTCCGGCCGGGCGGTGAAGTCGCCGGGGGTGCCGTAGTTCTGCGCCTCGTGATGGGTGAAAAACCCTTCCCAGGCAATGCCCGCCGGGTCCCGGGCCCAGCCCTTGTCGGAGACCGCGTAGCAGCATTGGGTCTTGCCCCGTTCCGTGGTGGGACCGCCGGTGGCGTCGAAGCGCTGATAAATGCCGGCCAATTCCTCTTCGGAGTCGGCTTGCAGGCCCAGGTGGTTCAAGCCCTGATTCTTGGCGCTTTCCTCGATGACGAAATTGAGTTGGGGGTCTTCCAAGAGCCACTGCACATAGCCATCCTTGCGACGGCTGGGCGCGACGCCGAAGAGGGCAGTGTAGTACTGGATTCCTTTTTCCAAGTCCGGCACATAAAGACTGACGTGAAGTCTGCTCATGAAGTTGTCCTCATCTCGAGTGTATTACGCTAAAAGGGATATAGGTCATAAAAATCGATATTTCCAGAAATATCGAAGTGTAGTTTTCATACAGTGTCAAATCCCGTCGGAATGGAAGCATGGAACCGGACAAAGACTACGCAACACAAGAACGCCTGGCCATCTATTTGGAAAACGGGTGGTCGGACTTTCTCTTTGGCTGCCATGACCAGCCGCAGGGGGTGGGATATCCCAATCCGCTTCGCGACACCGTGCCGCCGACCTTTCCCGAAAGAGTGGCGGCGTTAACGGAAAACTGGGCGAAGGCCCTTGGCCATCAGCCTGGACGATACTGCGATGTGGGCGGCGCGACCGGGCGCACACTGTTTGAAGCCGCGTCACGTTTTGCAGATCTGCGCGAACTGGTGATGATCGAGCCTTCGGCCACATTTTGTCGATGGGCCGAGCGGTTTTTGATGACCGACGATCCCCTGCCGAAAGTGCCCCGGATCGCGACGGCCGGCAGACTGGATTGGCTGAAAGCCCGGTCCCGGCCGCCGGCCGTCACGGAGGCAGCCCGCCGGGTGAAAATCGTCAATGCCTTCCTGGAACAGGCTTCGGGATATGGGGATTTTGATCTGGTCACCTGCCTCAACGTGGCGGATCGGCACCCGGATCCGGCGGCCTTGGTGCGGGAGCTGTCCGCCCGGTTGCGGCCCGGCGGCTTGCTGGTCATGGCCTGCCCCTTTGATTTTCACACGGACAGCACGCCCGATCGCACCGCTTGGATCACGGATCTAAACCAGCTCTTTGACGGTCAGGGCGACTGGACACATCTGGGGCAGGAAGACGTCTATTACGACTACCGCTCCCACAACAGAAGCTGGACCCGGTTGGTCTCTCAAGTGGTGGCCAAGCAATGGCGCGGCGACGGCGGGTAGGGCGGGACCGTCAGTCGAGGGCGGCAAGAGCCTGATCCAAATCGGCGATTAGGTCGTCCACCGTTTCCAGACCCACCGAGAGGCGGATGACGTCCGGGCCGGCACCGGCAGCGATTTGTTGTTCCTCGGTGAGCTGCCGGTGGGTGGTGGAGGCGGGGTGGAGGATCAGCGAGCGGCTGTCGCCGATGTTGGCCAGGTGGGAGAACAGATTGCAGCTTTCCACCATCTTGATCCCCGCGTCAAAGCCGCCCTTGAGGCCGAAGGTGAAGACCGAGCCCGCGCCTCTTGGCAGGTACTTCCGCGCCAGCTCGTGATAGGGGCTGGACTCCAAGGCGGCGCAGGACACCCAGGCCACGGCCGGATGGGCTTCCAAGTAGCGGGCCACCTGGGCGGCGTTGGCGCAATGGCGCTCCATGCGCAGGCTCAAGGTCTCGATGCCCAGCAAGGTCTGAAAGGCGTTCATGGGCGCCATGGTCGGCCCCAGATCCCGTAACCCCACCGCATGGGCGTGGGTGGTGAAGGCCATGTCCCCGAAAGTCTCGTAGAAGGAGAGGCCGTGATAGGCCGGCTCAGGCGCGGTCAGCCCTTTGAACTTGTCGTTTTGCGCCCAATCGAAGGTGCCGCTATCGACCACGCCGCCGCCCACCGAGGTGCCGTTGCCGGAGAGGAACTTGGTGGTGGAGTGGACCACCAGATCGGCGCCCCAGTTAAAGGGCTGGCACAGGTAAGGCGTGGCCATGGTGTTGTCCACGATGAGCAGGATGCCGGCCTCCTTGGCGATGGCGGCGAGACTTTCCAGATCGCTCACCACGCCGCCCGGGTTGGCCAGACTCTCGACAAAAATGGCCTTGCACTTGGGCGTGATGGCGGCGCGGACCGCGTCCGGGTCGTCCACGTCCACGAAGGTCACATGCCAGTCAAATTTCTTGAAGGTCTTGCCGAACTGAGTGATGGAGCCGCCGTAGAGCCGGTTGGAGGCGATGAAGCCATCGCCCGGTTCCATAAAGGCAAAAAAGGTCAGGATCTGGGCCGCATGGCCCGAAGCGCAGCAGGTGGCGCCCCGGCCGCCTTCCAGGCTGGCCAGACGTTCTTCCAAGACGGCGACCGTGGGATTGGTCAGGCGGGAATAGATAAAGCCGAAGGTCTGCAGGTTGAACAGGGAGGCCGCGTGGTCCACGTCGTGGAACACATAAGAGGTGTTTTGGTAAATCGGGGTCTGGCGGGCGCCGGTAACGGGCTCCGGCTGGGCGCCGGCGTGAATCATACGGGTCTCAAAACCGAAGGCCGCGCGGGGATCGGTGTTGCCGTCGTTGCTGTTGCCGTCGTTACTCATGGGGATCTCAGCCTCTGACGCTTGGCGGTGATGACGCCGCTGTTGAAGCCGCCCCAGGACAGCTCCCTGTGCAGGCGGCCGAATTCGATCTTGGGGCAACGGTCCATGACGACCGTCAAACCGGCGGCCTCGGCCCGCGCGGCGGCGGCGTGATTGATCACGCCCAGCTGCATCCAGATCACCCGAATATCCTTTTCCTTCGCCACCGCGATGGCCTCGTCGGTGATGGGGCCGGCGGCGTCGGAGTTGCGGAAGATGTCCACCATGTGGATGGGGCCGGGGACCTCCGTAATGGAACCATAGACCTTTTCGCCCAGGATCTCACCGCCGGCGGCCCGCGGGTTGACCGGGATCACCCGGTAGCCCTTTTCCTGCAGATACTTCATGGCGAAATAGCTGGGACGGTTCCAGTTGGGCGAGGCGCCCACCATGGCGATCACCTTGGTGTCGTCCAAAATGCGCAGCAGATATTGGTTGCTGTAATGCGGGACGGCGGGGGTTTCGGTCATGAGGCGGTGTCCGTGGCGGGCGCGGGTTGCGCCGGGGAGGTGCCGGGGGGCGCGAAGATCTCCGGCGCCTCTCCGGGCAGGGTTTCCACATACAAAGACCGGCTCGGGAAGGCAAAGGAACTGCCGGCGCCTTCCACGATCGCCTTGATCTCATAGGCCAGGTTTTCCTTGATCTCCAGCCACTGGCCCCAATTGGTGGTGCGGGTAAAGCAATAGAGCATGATGTTGATGGCCGAATCGCCAAAGGCATCGATGCGCACGAAGGTAGACGCGGTGTCAGCGGGCACGAAGGCGTCGTTTTCGGTCACGTACCGCTCGATCCCGTCGCGGATCTCGCGCAACTGGGGCACGGTGGTGGCATAGACCACGCCGATGGTCCAGTAGATGCGCCGGTAGGTCATGGCGCTGAAGTTGGTCACCGCGTCGTCGGAGAGCTTGGCGTTGGGCACGTAAACCGGGGCCATGTCGAAGCGGCGGATCACCGTGGAGCGGAAGCCGATGTTTTCCACCGTGCCTTCGACCACCCCGTCCACCTTGATCCAGTCGCCCGGCTCGAAGCGTTTTTCCGCCAGGACCAAAACGCCGGCGATCAGGTTTTTAAAGAGATCCTGCGCGCCTAGGGCGACGGCCACGCCGAACAGGCCCAGACCGGCCAGGATGGGGCCCACCTTGATGCCCCACATTTCCAGGATCGTGGCCGCGCCCAAAAAGATGAAGGCGCCCTTGACGGTCTTCACCAGCCATTGAACCAGAGGCCGGCTGAAGATGGCCTCCAACTTCGAGAAGATGAAGGAGAGGGGTTCCACCGAGGCGTAAAAGCCCCAGAAGATCGTGAAGACGATGAGGGACTGAACAACCTTATCGGCGATGGTTTGAAAGGCATCGCCCAGCTGCAGGTATTCCGTGGCGAAAAACAGCCCCAAAACCACGGGAATAAACCGGATCGGCCCACCCAGGCAGGTGATCAGGTTATCGTCGAGCCGGGTGTGGGTCTTTTCGGCATAGTTTTGCAGGCGGCGAAAAACGAACCTGGTGAAGAGCTTACGGAACAGCAAAAAGAGGATGAAGATCCCCAGCGCGCCCAGGATGCGGCCCAGCTCGATCCCGAAAACGCCCCGGTGCCAGACCTCCACCACGATGGCCCAGAATTCTTCAAAATTTGCGATGGTGTTTTCCAGTTTTAAGTCCTCCAAATCCCGTCACCCACCCGAAGACCTCAAGCGAGCCTGCCCCTTCAATGCTGTTGCGAACGAACGCGCCTATTGGCCTTGCCAAGTGGGTTTGCGTTTTTGCAAAAAGGCATCGATCCCTTCTTCGGCATCCCTGGCCAGCATGTTGGTGGTCATGACCTCGCTGGCGTAGCGGTAGGCGCTGTCCAGATCCATTTCGATTTGGCGGTAAAAGGCCTCCTTGCCGATGCGAAGGGTCAGGGGTGATTTATCGGCGATGACACCGGCCAGCCGCTCGGCGGCCGCGTCAAGCTCCCCCGCGGGCACGGCCTCGTTGATCAGGCCGGCGGCGACCGCCTCCGTCGCCGAGATCGCTTCCCCGGTCAGCAACATGGCCATGGCTTTCTTGCGTCCCACGGCACGGGACAGCGCCACCATGGGGGTGGAGCAAAACAAACCGATGTTGACCCCCGGCGTGGCAAAGCGGGCGTTGTCGCCGGCCACGGCCAAATCGCAACTGGCCACCAATTGGCAGCCGGCGGCGGTGGCGATGCCATGAACTTTCGCGATGACGGGCTGGGGCAGGCGCACGACGCTGGTCATCAAGCGGCTACAGAGGTCGAAGACCTCCTGGAAAAACGCACGGCCCGAGCCGCCGCGCATCTCCTTCAAATCATGGCCGGCGCAAAAACCCTTACCGGCGCCCGACAGGACCACGGCCTTCACCGCGGGATCGTCGCCGATGGCCGTCAAGCACGCCAAGAGTTCGCTCATCAGGGCCATGGACAAGGCATTGTATTGAGCCGGGCGGTTCAGGGTCACATGGGCGACTCCGTCGCGGTCTTCGCGCAGCAGGATCGGTTGTTGTGGCTCGGATTGTGCGGAGGCGGTCATGATTTTAGAATCTTGCGGCTGTTGGGCACTTGAGGTTCTATGGCGCACCGTTGGCAAGGAAAACACCGGGCACCAATTAGCCATTTTCGAGGGGCGGATGTCAAAGGAACAGATGGAAAGGGAACAGGTGCCGCGCATCTCGATCGCGGCCTTCGAGCGTATTTGCCGGGAACAGGCGCCTTTCTTCCAACTCTACGGCTTTTTGGTGGATGAAATCACCTATGGCGCGGCCCGTGTGCGCATGCCGGAAGACCCCATGCATATCCGCCCCGGCGGCACCTTGAGCGGCCCGTCGCAAATGGCGCTGGCTGATTTTGCCCTCTATGCGGCGGTCCTGGGCGCGATCGGGGAGGTGCCGCTGGCGGTGACCACCAACCTGTCCACCAATTTCCTCAATCGGCCCCGCTTGGGCGAATTGCGGGCGGAAAGCCGGATCTTGAAGCTGGGCAAGCGCTTGGCGGTGGGCGAGGTTCATATTTTTTCCGACACGCAGGAGGGGGAGGACCTGCTGGTGGCCCACGTAACAGGCACCTATTCCATACCCCCGAACAAGTGAATGCCAAAATGCTTGGATTTATGTAAGTATCATAATGTCTTATAAAAACGGTATTAAGATACCGCGCATCTAAATACTTTAAATCCTGAGCGCTTTTTCCGTTGACAGGTACGGGCACGCCCCTTACATATCCGCCGCGATTGGGGGAAGGTTGCTTCCCCCATTTTCCTATTTGCTTATCGTTTAACCGTCAGGGGCTAGGTGGCTTCCGTCATGAAAACCTATTCAGCTAAGCCGGCCGACATCGAAAAGAAATGGATTCTGATCGATGCGGAAAACGTGGTTTTGGGCCGGCTCGCGGCGCAGATTGCCTTGATCTTGCGCGGCAAAAACAAGCCGACGTTCACCCCGCACATGGATTGCGGCGACAACGTCATCGTCATCAATGCCGAAAAAGTGGCCCTGACCGGGAAAAAACACTCGGACAAGATCTACTACTGGCACACGGGCTATCCCGGCGGGATCAAGGAGCGCAGCGCGGGCCAGATTCTGGACGGCCGGTTTCCCGAGCGGGTGATCCAAAAGGCTGTGGAGCGCATGCTGGACCGGGGTCCCTTGGGGCGGCAGCAGCTGAAAAACCTGCGGGTGTATGCCGGCGCTGAGCATCCTCACGAAGCCCAGCAGCCCGAGCTATTTGATTTCGGCGCCCAGAACGCCAAGAACAAGAGGAGCGCATAACCCATGGCCGACGAAACCCAAACCCTGACCGATCTCGGGGATCTGGCCGGCGCCACGGGCCTGGCGGTTGAAGAAGCCGCCCCGGTTGCCGAGCCCAAGCGGGACGCGCAAGGCCGGGCCTATGCCACCGGCAAGCGTAAAGGCGCCGTGGCCCGGGTCTGGATCAAGCCCGGCAGCGGCAACATCCAGGTGAACGGTCGGGACCAGCAGGTCTATTTCGCCCGCCCCGTGCTGCGCATGGTCCTGGGCCAGCCCTTCGACGTGACCGGCCGGCAGAACCAGTTCGACGTCTATTGCACCGTCTCGGGCGGCGGCCTGTCGGGCCAAGCCGGCGCAGTGCGTCACGGCATCTCCAAGGCTTTGGTCAACTATGAGCCCGAATTGCGGCCCTTGTTGAAGTCCGGCGGCTTCCTGACCCGGGACTCTCGTATGGTGGAGCGCAAAAAGTACGGTCGCCGCAAGGCCCGCCGCAGCTACCAGTTCTCCAAGCGTTAAAGGCACCCGCACCAAACGCGCCTCAAGGTGTCCAGTTCATGGGAAGGCTTGCCGGGGCAACTTGGCAAGTCTTCTTTTTGTGGCCACGCCTTGGTTGGGGAGTGCCGTGGCGCCATGTTAATCTGAAGCACCAGTAGGTGAGGGAGCGCAGCGACATGACCGGGTTCATCCGGCCCTATCAGGGCATCACCCCAAAAATCCATCCCGAGGCCTTTATCGCCGAGAACGCGGTGATCATCGGCGACGTGGAGATCGGCGCCGGATCATCCATTTGGTACAACTGTGTCCTGCGCGGCGACGTGAATAAGATCCGCGTGGGCCGCAACACCAATATCCAGGACGGCACTGTGGTGCACTGTAACCATGACCGCAGCGGCCGGAGCTATCGGGAAAGCGGCGGCGGCGATCCTTGCTTTATCGGCGACAATGTGGTGATCGGCCACATGGCCCTGATTCACGCCTGTACCCTGGACTCCGACTGCTTCATCGGCATGAACGCCGTGGTCATGGACCGGGCCGTGGTGGAAGCCCGGGCCATGGTGGCCGCCGGTGCCCTGGTCAGCCCCCGCAAGGTGGTGCTCAGCGGCCAGCTTTGGGGCGGCCGCCCGGCCCGTTTCATGCGGGAGCTTAAACCCGAGGAACAGGAAATGGGCCCCTACATCGCCCGCACCTATACCGCGCTGGGCGCCAGTTACCGCTCCGACGACGATTTGTGAGGGGCGCAGCGCGCCTATTCCGCCGCCTTGACCTTGACGTAGCTGCCCGGCGCTGGCTCGAGCGCCTTTAGCTTGCCGTCGCCCGGCTGGCGGGCGGGGATCTTGGCACCGGCCTTGCGTTTGACCCAGTTGGCCCATTCCGGCCACCAGGAGCCGGGATGCTCCTCGGCGGATTCGAACCATTTGTCCGGGTCGGCCGGGTTTTTCCCATTGGTCCAATAAGAATACTTGCCGGCAGCCGGCGGGTTGACCACACCGGCGATGTGGCCCGAAGCGGCCAAGATGAACTTTATCGGGCCCGAGACCATCTGGGTCAGGGCGTAGGTCGACTTCCACGGGGCGATATGATCCTCGCGGGTGGAGATCATACAGGCCGGGGTCTTGATGGTGCTCAGGTCGATGGGCACGCCGTCCAATTCGATGCCGCCGGCATCCTTCAGCAGGTTTTCCTGGTACATCTTGCGCAGGTAAAAGCTGTGCATGGCCGCGGGCATGCGGGTGGAATCCGAGTTCCAATACAACAGGTCGAAGGGGAAGGGGTCCTTACCCAGCAGGTAGTTGTTGACCACGAAGGACCAGATCAGGTCGTTGGCCCGCAGCATATTGAAGGTGGTGGCCATCTCCGCGCCTTCCAGATAGCCCTTGGCGTTCATCTTTTCTTCCAAGGCATCCAGTTGGGCCTCGTCGATGAACACACCCAGTTCGCCGGCGTCGGTGAAATCGGTCATGGTGGTGAAGAAGGTGGCCGAGGCGATGCGCTTGTCCCCCTTGGCCGCCATATAGGCCAAGGTACAGCTCAGCAGAGTGCCGCCCAGACAATAGCCGATGGCGTTCACGTCTTTTTCGCCCGTGGCCTGCTCGATGGCGTCCAAGGCCGCCAAGGGGCCGTCCATCATGTAATCTTCAAAGGTCTTGGCGGCCAATTCGCTGTCGGGATTGACCCAGGAAAGCACAAACACCGTGTGACCTTCGGCCACGGCCCACTTGATGAAGGAATTTTTCTCCCGCAGATCCAAGATGTAGAACTTGTTGATCCATGGCGGAATGATCATCAAGGGGCGCTTATAGACCTTTTCCGTGGTCGGCGTGTATTGGATCAGCTGAATGAGGTCGTTCTGAAACACCACGCTGCCCGGGGTGATGGCGATATTGGCGCCCAGATCGAAGGCGTCCTGGTCGGTCATCTTGATTTTCAGCTGGCCTTTCCCCGTTTCCAGGTCGCCCAGGAGGTTTTCCAGCCCCTTGACCAGGTTTTCCCCGCCGCTTTCCAAGGTGGTGCGCAAGACCTCCGGATTGGTCATGACGAAGTTGGAGGGGGCCATGGCGTCGACGAACTGACGGGTGTAAAAATCCACCTTCTGCGCCGTGGCATTGTCCAGTCCTTCCACCTCATTGACCGTGGATTGCAGCCAGCGGGCCGAAAGCAGATAGGATTGTTTGATATAATCAAAGAGCTGATTGTCGTCCCAGGCGGCGTCCTTGAAACGCCGGTCGGTTTTTTCCGGCTCCGCGACCGGATCGGCGTCTTGACCCATCATCCGCTGTGCCGTGGATTGCCACAGGGTCATATAGTTTTGCCACAGGGTCATCTGGGCCTGAACCATCTTGGCCGGGTCGGACATCATCCGCGTGGTCATTTCCATGAAGGCCTGACCGATGTTCAACGGGTCGATCGAGGGGGAAAAGGACGCGTCGTTGCTCTGGCGTTCCAAAAACTCCGAAACCAGTTTTTGACTGCGTTCGGCGATACGGCCCATGGATTGAGAAATCTCTCCCGGGTCCGGAAGGTTAATATCCGGAGTTTCTTGCTCAGCCATATGATGTTCCCTATGCTCCTCGCGCGCGCCGGTCTGCCTAGCCGTCTCTCTCGCGCTGCATCAACTATTGTTAATGGACAAGTGTTACTGGACAAGGCCTAAGCCTAGATGCAAACGATCCATGTATCTGACCGGGTTCTATATGATGACGCCAGTTTTGGCCAGGGGTCTCGGCCCTTTACGGCGGCCTGGCGCGGGTTTTTGGGCAACAGGCTGATGGCCGCTGCCCCTGTCATTGCCCTTGCCATCGTCCTTGTCATCACCCTGAGTGGCTGCACACAAACCCCGGAATGGGCCGATCCGGCCCGAATGCTGGACGACGATGATGGCCCGCAAAGGGTGGAGGAAGATTTAAAGGACGGAACCTATCCCAATTTGGCCAGCGTGCCCGACGGTCCGCGGCGCGCCACCTCGCGCAAGGACCGCAACGAAGTGGCCCAATCCTTGGAATCCGACTTCAAGACCGCGGCCGTGGTGGAAGGTTCCGCCGGGGCCGGTCCCAGTCCGGTGGGACTGGGCGGGGGGTCGGAACTGGCGGCGGTGGTGTATTTCCGGCCGGGCTCCCTCCGGCTGGACGAGCGGGACGACCTGGTGCTGCGCGGTGCGGCGGCATTGCAGAAAAAGAATGGCGGCAGATTGCGGGTCATAGGCCATACCTCGCGGCAAGGGGACGGTTCCGCCAGCGGGGACGCCGGTGCCGCCCAGAAGGCCGACGCCCTGCGCCTTTCCCTGGAACGGGCCGATCAGGTGGCCGCGGCGTTGATCGCCTGGGGGGTGGATCCAAACAAGATTTCAGTGGAGGGCCGGGCGGATAGCAGCCCTGTTTATTACGAATCGAACCCGGCGGGGGCGGCCGGCAACCGGCGCGCCGAGATATTTTTAGGCAGTTAGGGCGGATCTTGCCCAATTCCCGTATTGAGGCAGCCCCGGCCCGTAAGGCACAATAGGATCGAGTTGGCTCGCGCCGGGGATGGACATCTCCCATGAAACGGGATGTGTATGATCACCAATGGGTCCCGGTTCGCCGGCCCCGCGTATGGATTTGATTTCGAATAGGATTTGTCACGTTGCCTGATTCCATAAAACTAGCCGTTGCCGGTCTGGGCACGGTGGGCATGGGGACCATCGGCCTGTTGTCCCAAAATAGCCCCTTGATCACGTCCCGGGCGGGGCGGGATTTATCGGTCGCGGCCGTATCGGCCCGAAACCGGGACAAGGACCGGGGCTTCAACCTGTCTTCTTTCGAATGGTTCGACGATCCCGTCGCCATGGCCCGGGACGCCGACGCCGAGATCTTCGTGGAATTGATGGGCGGCTCCGACGGGCCGGCCAAGGCCTCCGTGGAAGCGGCATTGGCGTCCGGCA
>JANQKX010000119.1 GCA_028280915.1 Kiloniellaceae bacterium | reverse complement strand
CTCCACCGATTTCACCACCATCGGCCTCTGGGGCCCCAATGCCCGGGCGACCCTGCAAAAGGTGGTCGCGGACCCGGATAGCCTGAGCCATGAGAACTTTCCCTTTGCCGCCATCAAGCAAATCCAAATCGCCGGCAAGTCCGTGGCGGCTTTCCGCATCTCCTATGTGGGCGAGCAAGGTTGGGAGTTGCACATGAAGTACGAGGACGGCCTCGCGGTCTGGGATGCCATCCATGCCCAGGGCGTGATGCCGTTCGGGGTGGAGACCTATGCCAATTCCCGCCGCATGGAAAAGAGCCTGCGTTTGCAGAACGCCGACCTCTTGACCGAATATAATTTGCTGGAGGCCGATCTGGCCCGCCCCAAGGTGAAGGAGGCCAATTTCCTGGGCAAGGCCGCCTACGTGGAACAGCGCGCGCGGGAGCACCAGCCCGCCATGCTGTGCACCTTTGTCATCACCGACAACACGGACTCCAAGGGGGTCGCCCGCTATCCCGTGGGTATTCTGCCGATCATGGATCCGGCGACCGGCGAGACCATCGTGGATAGCCTGGGACGACGCTCCTTCACCACCTCCATCGCCTACGGCCCGACCATCGGTAAGAACATCGCCCTGGGCTACCTGCCCCACGAACTGGCGGTTAAGGGCAAGACTTTCCAGGTGGAGTACTTCGGCGAAACCTACCCCGTCGAGGTGGCGGGCGTGGGCTACGAGCCCCTCTATGACCCGGAGAACATCAAACCACGCACCTAACGGACCGAGCCGGCTTTAGCGGGTGGCCTATTGGGGCTCATGGATTGCTGGCGAAAACCGACCAGCCGGCGCGGCGGGTCAGTTCCTCCAGGGCCTCTGTGCCCAACAGGGAATTGCCGACCTCATTCAGGCCCGGGGACCAACAGGCGATGGAGGCGTGCCCCGGGACGATGGCCAATATGCCGCCACCCACGCCGCTTTTTCCCGGGACACCCACCCGAAAGGCGAACTCCCCCGAGCCGTCATAGTGGCCGCAGGTGAGCATCAGGGCGTTGATGCGGCGGGCTCTTTGGCTTGAGGTCACGGGCGCGCCGCCCGGGCCAATGCGGCCGTCCCAGGCTAAATAGCGGCCGGCGCGGGCCAACTGCCGGCAGGACATGGCGATGGCGCAGTTTTGCACGTAGACCCAAAGGGTGTCTTCCGGCCTGTTTTCCAAATTCTTGTGGGCCTTCATGAAATTCGCCATGGCCATGTTGCGGAAACCGTGATCCAATTCGGACTTGGCCACCGCCTGATCTACCTGAAGGGTTTCGTCGCCGCTGACATGGCGTAGGAAGCCCAGGGTCTGAGCCACCGCCCCGGCGGGGCTTTGTCCTGACAGGATGACATCCGCCACGGCAAGGGCGCCGGCGTTGATGAAGGGATTGCGCGGCACACCCTTTTCGTATTCCAGCTGAACGATGGAGTTAAAGGGATCACCCGAGGGCTCCCGCCCCACCCGACGCCACAAGCCGTCCCCGTCTTTGTCCAGCGCCAAGGTCAGGGCAAAAACCTTGGAAATGCTTTGGATGGAAAAGGGGACATTCGTGTCCCCGGCAACAATCTCTTCACCGGATTGCGTGACAATGGCGATGCCGAAATGTTTGGGGCTGACCTGGGCAAGCTGGGGAATATAGGTGGCGACCCTGCCTCGTTCCGTCGCCGACGAGGCCCGTTCCGCCAGGTCGTCGACGATGTGTTGCAGGTCTACCAAAAAACGCCCCCTTGGCCTTGGAAAAGTGGCGGAAGAAAGGTCTAGGTTAACCTCTCTTCGCCACTACTCCAATTTTTATTCAGCCAAGGTTCATTCAGCTGGGGCGCCCGATCCCCCCCTCTGCCCAGACTTGCCGGTCCAGGCGGTGCGGTCGATGTTCAAATCGGGAAAATCATCCGGGTTGAACACCGGCCGGTCGACCCCCGATTTCAGCTGCGCGCGGAAATCCTTCAGAATCCGCAAGCAGGTGGGCAAGAGCATCAGGATGACCACCAGATTGACCAGGGCCAGAACACCCATCAGGGGATCGGAGAAGAAGAACACCGCCGTGGCGCCGGGTGCCGTGGCCCCCAGCAAGACCACGCCCATGATGACGATCCGGAGCACGTGCAAGGCAGCCGGGTTATCGGTCATGAAGGTGACCGCGTTTTCCCCCAGGTAGTAGTTGTAGATGATGGAACTGAAGGAAAACAGCAGGATGGCCAGGGTCAGGAAGTATTCCGCCCAGCCGCCCATGTGAGAGCCCAGGGATTGCTGGGTCAGGACCACTCCATCAACACCTTCCGCGCCCGGCACGTAAGCGCCGCCCAGGAGAATGATAAAGGCGGTGCAGCTGCAAATCACGATGGTATCGATGAACACGGAAAAGGCCTGGGTGATGCCTTGGGCGATCGGGTGCCGCACCTCCGCCGTGGCCGCCACGTTGGGGGCCGAGCCCAAACCGGCCTCGTTGGAGAACAAACCGCGCCGCAAGCCTTGCGCAATGGCCGCGCCCATGCCGCCGCCGACCGCTTCTTCCAGACCGAAGGCATTGGCGAAGATAGTGGCGATGACCCCCGGCAGGGACCCGATGTTGATCACGATGATATAAAGGGCCAGCAAGATGTAGATCACGGCCATGATCGGCACCACCACGTCGGCGGCCTTGGCGATGCGGTGAATGCCGCCATATACGATGAAGCCGGTCACAACGGTCAAGCCCACGCCGATCCAGATCCGGTCGATGCCCAGGCTGTCTTGTGCCGCGCCGGCCACCGTGTTGCCCTGAAAGGCGTTGAAGCCCAAGGCAAAGGCGGCGATCAGGCAAACCGCGTAGATAATCGCCAGCCAACGGTATTCGGCACCCAGGCCGTAGATGATGGCCCGGGCCGGCCCGCCGCGGAAATCCCCCTCGGGTGTCCGGCGCTTATAGAGCTGCGCCAGGGAGCATTCCACCAAACTGGTGGCCATGCCAACGAGGGCAATGGCCCACATCCAAAAGACCGCGCCCGGCCCGCCCAAGGTGATGGCGACGGCCACGCCGGCGATGTTGCCGCCGCCGACCCGTCCCCCGACCGAAATGAGCAAGGCCTCCCGGGCCGAGATGGCGTTTTTGCTGTCGGGCCTTTCGAACATCACCCGAAACATGCGGGTGAAAAAAGTAAACTGGCAAAACCCCGTCAGGGCCGTAATGAACAAACCAGAGATGACCAAAATAGGGATGAGCGCCCATCCCCAGGTGAAATCGCCAACGGCGCCGAAAAATCCTTCTAGAAGTTCCATGTTCCCCTCCCTTACGACGGCCTCGAATGCTGAAACGACACGACCCCAGGCTCTTGCCCGGCCCATGCGGGCGTCGAGACGATGCTTTCCCTTAGGTGATTTGCGAATATTCGCAGCAGCTAAAGGTCTCAAGCTTGCCGGTTGATCGGCACTTCTGCGGTGCCTTGCGCCGGATGGATAGGCCTTGCCTTTTTGCAAGCAATTGTGCCTCCACGACCAATAGTATAGGGATTTTGCAAAATTTCAAATTGCGAAATAGCGCCCAGCCCCATCAATTTTCCGCCCGGCGCGGAAACTGCCCATGGGATGCACGGCCAAATGTTCCAAACACAGTCTAAGCGAAAGCTAAAGAGCCTCCATGCCGGACAAGCTGTCCACAAAACGCAGACTCTCAGATGAGTTGTTGCTAAAATATGGTGTCACCGCTCCGGACCGACCGCCACGGCCCGATTTGGAATGTTCAACTTGAACGCAGGTCAGGCTTTTTTGAGTCGAACCTAAGGATGGGGGCTGTAGGCCAGATATCCGCGCTGGGTTAGGATATGGTCCGCCACATACTTGGCGTCGTGCCAGACTCCCCAGATAAACGAGGAACCCCGCCGGGATAGCCAGGGCAAACCCAGGAAATAGATTCCGGGTTCGGCCGATACGCCGCGCTGGTGTTTGGGTTTACCGGTCTCGTCGAAGGCATCCACTTTCAGCCAGTTGAAATCCACGCCAAAACCTGTCGCCCAAATGATCGATGTGATGCCAGCCTGCGCTAGATCGACGTCATAAATCGGATCTTTCACGCTTGGCGGGTCCGCGGTGATGCGGTGGGCGTCCGGGTCTTCGGGCAGGTCCAGACCATTGCGGGCCACATAGGCATCAGCTTCCTCAAGCAAGGCCTTATAGTAGGCATCGCCTTGTGCCAGGTTTTGGGCAAGGTCAGACGCGAAGTGCAGCACGCCGTTTTCACAAGACTCCGTGCGCCCCACCAGGGTCATGCCCTGTCCACCAAGGTGCCGGAAGTCCACCGTATTGCCGCCGCGGGCGCCGCTCACCGAGATGGTGACATGTTCCATGCCCGGCTTCATGGCTTGCACGTCCCACTTGCCCAGAACCCCCAGCCACCAGACGAAATCTCGCCCGCGATAGATGCGGGGCGGCCGGTCGTGAGGACCTACCGAGAGGAACACCCGCCGGCCCGCCAGCAAGAGCTCCTCGGCGATTTGCACACCCGACGAGCCCGCGCCAACCACCAGCACCGCTCCCTCCGGCAACTGTTCCGGATTGCGGTAGTCGCTGGAATGGATTTGCAAGACCCCGGCTGAGTCGGGCACCACCGCCGGGATAATGGGCCGCTGGAACGGCCCCGTCGCGACAACCACCTGCTTGGCGTCGATGGTACCTTCCGAGGTCTCCACCCGAAATCCGGGCCGGCCGTCATTTTTTTGCACCTGGGTCACCTCGACGCCGCATCGCACCGGCGCTTCGATTTTTTTGGCAAAGGCGACAAAATAATCGGCGATTTCCTCCTTGGGGGGGAACTCATCGGGGTCGGAGCGAGAAAAGGTCATGCCGGGAAAACGGTCATGCCAGGCTGGACCATTGGCCACCAGGGAGTCCCACCGTTGGGAGCGCCAGCGTTCCGCAATGCGATCCCGTTCGAGCACCAGATGGGGCACACCGCACTTGCCCAGATGTTCGCTCATGGCCAGGCCCGCTTGGCCGGCGCCCACAACAAGCGTGTCTATACTCTCAACTGACATTTCCAGCTCCCCTTCCGGCGGTTCTTCACTGTTTTGCGACGTCTTTATCCCACAGGGCCATGCGCCACCTTCCGGTCGTTAGTTTATTGAAATTTTCACACAACAAAAAAATATCTTTGCGAACCATTGCTTCGGTTTTTCCTATCCTATGAAATCAATGCTTCCACGAGGCGCTATTCCGGCAAGCGGCAACGCAGAGAGATGCTCTGCCGAAGGATGACGCACCCCGGATTGGCGCCCCATATTCGCTTGCGCCCGTTTGATTAGTATGCCGATGTAGCCTTGGCCCGAAGGAAGCCTAAAACCAAGAACAGCACTGTTTTCCGGGAAATCACCATGTTGCGGTACACGCTTAGACAACTGGAGTACTTTGTTGCCGTCGGGGAGGCCGGCAGCATTGCCTTGGCATCGGAAAAGGTCAACGTGTCGTCGCCGTCCATCTCCGCGGCCATCAACCAGTTGGAAAAGGAGTTTGGCCTGCCCCTTTTTGTGCGCCAGCACGCGCAAGGATTGGCCCCGACCTTGGCCGGGCGCCGCCTCTTGGACCAGGCCCGGGTGGTTCTGCAAGAGGCGGACCAGTTAATGGCCTTGGCCGGCGATATCTCCGGCTCCATTCGGGGACCTCTCGCCATTGGTTGCCTGGTCACCTTCGCACAGGTCTATTTGCCGTTCCTGCGTCGCCGGTTTGAACTAGAGAATCCGGACGTGAGGATTCGTCAGCACGAACTGAACCAGGCAGAGATCTTCAGCTATCTGCGCCGGGCGGAAATTGACCTTGCCTTGACCTACGATCTGGATTTACCGGCCGATCTTGAGTTCCAATCGCTGATGGTGCTGCCGCCCTATGTCCTTGTCAATGAGAGCCATCCCCTGGCCCAAAGAGAGGCGGTCACCTTGGAGGATCTCTTGGGCCAGCCGATGGTGCTGCTGGACTTGCCGTTCAGCTCGGACTATTTCCTCTCGCTGTTTGCTCAAATCGGCGCAAAACCGGTGATCGCCGAGCGGACCAGGGACCTAGCCGTGGTGCGCAGTCTCGTGGCCAACGGCTTTGGCTATTCCTTCACCAACGTGCGCCCCTTGAACAACCTTTCGCCCGATGGCCAGCCCCTGACGTTCATCCCCCTGGCGGGGGACGTTCGCCCCATGCGGATGGGGCTGCTCATGTCCCAGGACGCGGCCCGTGCCAAGGTGGTCCGCGCGTTTGTCAAACACTGTCAAGCGCATATTCAAAACGGCGATCTTCCCGGCATGGAGGGCAGGCCTGAAATGGGAAGCTGATGCCGCTGCGCCGGGAATCGCTGCCATGGTCGGGCAAGGGGACCAAAATCGGCCGTTTGGCTTTTGCCGTAAATCATGGAAAAATGGGCGGGCCTCAAATGAATGGCCTAAGTAATCGGATTGAACCGGACGCGTTTATGAACAAAAGCGATGCCCAGATCGCGAGAAAATCAATTCTGCTCGCCAAAGTGCCGGAAGACCTCTTCACGGAGATCTTGTCCCGCTCGCCCGTGCGGAGTTTTAAGCGAGGCGCCACGATATTCTTGCAAGGCGACCGGGCCAAAAGTGTCTTTTTGGTGCTGGAGGGTTGGGTCAAGCTGTTCCGTATCGCCCACAATGGCGCCGAGGCCGTGGTTGGGGTGTTTACCCGCGGCAGCACCTTCGCCGAAGGGGCGGCCTTCCAAGGGGAGAGGTTCCCGGTCACCGCCGAAGCGGTAAGCGATTGCCGCTTGATCCAGATCGATGCGGCCCTGTTGCTGAGCATGATGGCCAGCCGCCCGGAACTCTGTTCCGCGATTATCGCCTCCACCTTCAAGCATTTGCATGACTTGGTGCAAAATGTTGAGCAGTTGATGGCGCAAACGGGCGCGCAACGCTTGGCCCGCTTTCTGGTCGACCTGAGCCCCATGGCGCAAGGGGCCTGTACCGTGACCCTGCCCTACGACAAGGTGCTGATCGCCGGGCGTCTGGGCATGAAACCGGAGTCCCTCTCCCGGGCCTTCGCCCGCTTGCGAGAGGTCGGGGTCTCCGTACGGCAAAACCACGCCGCCATCGCCGATGTTGAGCAGCTGGCGAACTTTGTCGAAGAAGACCGGGCAAGTGCCTGGGCCGGCCAACGAGACGACAACGACCCAAGATCCGACAAACTTCCCTGAAATGGGGAGTTGTTTGAAGGCGATCAGGCATTGTTTCCGGAAATCTTTGCCGACTCAAGGAACCGGCACCCTCGCTAAGGACCAGTGATGAACAAGGCTGAAAAAGAACTGCGGCAAGCGATTGTTGATAAGTGCCGTTTCATGAACACGGTCAGGCTCAACCAAGGGACCTCGGGCAACATCTCGGCTCGGTTCGAGGACCGGATGCTCATCACCCCGTCCGCCACGCCGTAC
>JANQKX010000107.1 GCA_028280915.1 Kiloniellaceae bacterium | reverse complement strand
GCAGAGCCAGTCCGATGGCAAGGCGCAGCGGCTTCATGGCGCGCGCCGCCCGAATTGGGGGAAGGGCGCCCGTGGGGAGTCATGGGGTTCGGGCTCGGCAAAACCGTCCAGGGTCGGTTCTGTCCGGGCATCAACCCGGATCCCGGTTTCGATCACCGTCTCTTGGGTTTGGCCCAGGAGGATCAGATGCTCCACGTCGTCGCGCTTGATCAGGACCAGGCGGCGGCGGGAATCCAGGGGCTTCACCTCGATCACGTCCAAGCGATCGCTTTTGCCGCCCCTTTTTCGGGCCAGCTTGCCTTGCACGGAATAGCGCTTGGCGACCCAGGTCAAGGCGGCGATCAAGGCCAGCACAAAGGCCAGGGCGGCGACGAAGCGAATGTAGGATTCGAATTCCATATCCATCTGGGGCCCCGCTTGGCTCTTATCGCCCGGGCTTGTGATAGGCCTGATGGGCCTGGCTGCGCCGGCTGGCCGCGCCGAGCTGTTCTTCCACCTCTTTCAGGCCATGCCGCGCCGCTTTCATCAAAGTGTCCAGTTCTTCCAGAACCCCCACCAGGCGCGGCTGGAGGGGAGAGGCCTGATCCCGGGGCAAGGATTTGACGCCTTCGCAGACGGCGGTGACCCGGGCCCCGAGGGGCGACAGGTCCAGCAGCTTACCGGCCTGCAAGTCGCGCCGGGCCCGACTCAGTCCTTGCACCAGGGCGCCAATCTCCTCGGCGATGGCGGCTTGAGTTTTTTGGGGCGCCTGGGTCATGGCTGCGCCAAGCCAAGTCCAGCCGGCAATGGCGCCCGCTCGCTCTCGTAGAGAAAGGTTAGGATCTCGGCAACGGCGGCAAGCGCCGGCAGGGGAATATCGCTTTCCAAGTCCACCGCGGTGAGCAACTCGGCCAGATCGGCATCTTGATGAACCGGCACGCCCTGCGCCACCGCCAAGGCGCGAATCTGCTCGGCAAAGGCGCCTTCCCCCTTGGCCGTCAGCTTGGCGATCTTGGCCCGCCCGTCATCGCTTTCCAGGGCAATGGCCAGGGTGACCGGGTCGTCGTTCAGCTCATTTTTATGGAATTTTTTGTGAGACAACAAAGATCCTTCAACGCTCGCCTGGCCCGCTGGTAAACCTGCGCCAAATGCGAGGCCAATCCTGGCCGATTATGCTTAACGAAAGGTTTAACAGCCGGCATTGCCGGCGGGATATTGGGGGCTGGTTTTTCTTGCGCGCAGTCGGGTGGCCCGCCAGTATCTGTCGGACCTAGTGAACCTTTTGCTCTCAGTGCCGGGAAAAGGAACCATGGAGTCGATGACCGATAGTGCCTTGTGGACCAGCTTGATCACCATCGCCGGGGTTTGGCTGGTGACGGTGATCAGTCCCGGACCCAATTTCCTGGCGACGGCCCATCTGGCCTTGGTCCAATCGCGGCAGGCCGGTTTGTGGCTGAGCGCGGGCATCGCACTGGGCACCACGATCTGGGCGGTGGCCAGCCTTTTGGGCCTGGCCCTGCTGTTTCAGACGGCGGCCTGGCTTTACCTGGCGGTGAAACTTGCCGGCGGCGCCTACTTGATTTTCATGGGCCTGCGCATGGTGGTGGGGGCGTTGCGGGGCGGCCCGGCCGGGGATGACAGGATCGCCGGCCAAGATGCCGAGGGGCTCTCGCCGTTTCAGGCTTTTCGCCGGGGCCTGCTGACCGATTTGAGCAACCCCAAGGCGGCGCTGTTTTTTGCCAGCTTGTTTGCCGTTGCCGTGCCGCCGGACGCGCCCCTTTGGTTCGGGGTCTTCATCGTGGCCGTGGTGGTGGTGATGGCCGGGGGCTGGTACGCGGTGGTGGCTTGGCTGGTGTCCAAGGACCCGGTGACCCGATTCTATCGCCGCGCGAGCCGCGCCATCACGGTTTTGACCGGGGCCGTCTTTGTCGGCCTGGGCGTGCGGCTGGTAAATTCGAGATAACTAAAAAAGACGAAGCTGCTATTCTTGATCGGGATTGGACCCGTCGTTCGGGCCGTCATTTTTTATCGGATTTGAGACCCCGTCCCTTAATGGCGTCGGCCAGGGAATCGCTGCCGATGGCGGCGGCGCGGTTCTCCTCTTGGATGCGCTCATAGATTTCCCGCCGCAGGACACTGGCATCCTGGGGAAAGGTAAAGCCCAGCTTGATCGACTTTCCGCGGATGTCCACCACGGTCACTTCTATATCATCATTGATGATGACGGATTCCCCGATCTTCCGGGTCAAATATAACATTGCGCCCCACTTGCCCCTAAACCCACAAGGCCGACCTGGCCGATTTTTCCTTTTCGATTCAATTTGAATCCAATTTAGCGCTATTTACGCAATTTTAACAAGCCGCACATCACAATAGATCGGTAAGGATACAATTTTTCTGCTCATTTTGATAAACCACCAGGTTAAGTGATCGTTTAATGGCCAACAATCCGAATCTTTTGAGTGCGCTGGCCCAGCGCATGGATTGGTTGGGGCAACGGCAGCACGTTCTGTCGAACAACATCGCCAATGCGGATACGCCCAAATTCAAGGCGCGGGACTTGGACGAAGCCGCCTTCCTGCGTGCCTTGACCCGCGAGATGGGGCAGCCCCTGCGCCCAACCGCCACCCACGGTGCCCATATGACCAATGCCTCCCTGGAAAGCCGTTCCGGGGCCAAGACGGGCGAGTTGCGCGGCACCTACGAAAGTTCGCCCACCGGCAACAGCGTGGTGCTGGAAGAGCAACTCATCCTCATGAACCAAGTACAGGCCGACCACAACATGATGACCCGGCTTTATAAAAAACAGGTGGATATGATCAAAATGGCGCTGAGGGGCGCCCGCTGATGGCGAAGGCGATGGTGATTGTGGCGATGACGGCTTGGGCTAAACGTCCTTTAGGGCGTTCTAATTTAGTTGACGGGAGAGGGTAAGGGACGATGGAACTTGAAAAGTCCATGCACGTGTCGGCGGCGGGCCTCAAGGCCCAAGGCACCCGTCTTCGGGTCATCGCGGAAAACCTGGCCAACGCCAACTCCCTGGCGCAGGAGGCGGGCGGCGAGCCTTATCGGCGTAAACTGGTGGCCTTTGCCAATGAGCTGGACCGGGCGCTGGGCGTGGAGATGGTGCGGGTCAGCAACATCCTCACCGACCACAGCGCCTTTAAACGGGAGCTACAGCCCGGGCACCCGGCGGCGGATGAGGATGGCTATGTGCTGCGGCCCAACGTGAATTCCTTGATGGAAATGTCGGATATGCGCGAGGCGCAGCGGTCGTACGAAGCGAACCTGCGCGCCATTCAAACCGCGCGCACCATGCTGAGAGGCACCATCGACCTCTTGCGCTAGGCACCCTCGGGGGCCTGGGCAACAAGAGGCATTATAATATGCGGGAGCTAGGATGGCGCCCGTCTGTTCGGCCAGGATGGCTTTATCGATTTCGATTCCTGTGCGCCTGAGGGCGGGCACGAAAGAGGTATGCCATGACCATAACCGGGGCCAACGCCAATATTTCCAACGCGGTGCAGGCTTACGACAAGATGCTGCGCCAAAACGGGGCCAGCGGGCTGGAAGCCCGTGACGGGCCGCCCACGGGCGGTTTCGCCGAAATGGTCAAGGACGCCGCCAACGGCGCCGTCTCGACCATGATGGAAGGCGAGCGGCAGAGCCTGCAGGCCGCCGCCGGGGCGGCCGACCTGAACGAGGTGGTCATGGCCGTCTCCAAGGCCGAGGTCACCTTGCAAACGGTGGTCTCGGTGCGGGACAAGGTGATCAACGCTTATCAAGAAATTCTGCGCATGCCGATCTAAGCGGCCTGACCTTGACCCCATGGCGGGGGCATTGCCGTGGGGGCCGCCTGCCGACCAGAGTCCAAACATCGCCCCGAGCCGAGAGACCGCGAATGAACGAAGTCGAAGCCATTGAAGTGGGCCGGGACGCCATCTTCGTGATGCTGCAGACGGCCGGCCCGGTCATGGCCATGGCGCTGGTGGTGGGCCTGGCTATTTCCCTGTTTCAGGCCCTGACTTCCATTCAGGAAATGACCCTGACCTTCGTGCCGAAAATCCTGGTGATTTTTGCCAGCGTGATGGTGTTGCTGCCTTATATGCTTTCGAAGCTGACCGAGTTCACCGTGCTGATCTTTGATCGCGTCATTGCCCTCGGCTAGGGCTTGGTGATGCTGGCCGGTCTGCTCTCCCTTGAAGTTTTTGCTGCAGCGATGATCTTCGTGCGGCTCGGCTCGGCCTTGATGTTCCTGCCGGGATTTGGCGAGGCCTTCATCTCCATTCGAATCCGGCTGGCCATCGCGCTCTTGATCACCTTGGTGATGCTGCCGGTTCTCGGGCCGCTGATCCCGCCGGTGCCCGACAGCTTCGTGCAGATCGTGCTGCTCATCTTGGGCGAGAGTTTCGTGGGTCTGTTCCTGGGCTTGATCGCCCGGGCCCTCATGTCGGCACTGTCCACCGCCGGCATGATCATCGCGAACATGAGCGCCCTGGCCAACGCTCTGACCAACGATCCCACGGCGGCCCAGCAAGGCTCCATCATTAGTTCCCTCTTGACCATGCTCGGGGTGGTCCTGGTCATGATCTTGGACCTGCACCACCTTCTGCTCATGGCGGTGAGGGACAGCTATAGCCTGTTTCCCCCGGGCGAGCCCCTGATGGTGGGCGACTTCGCCGATTTGATGTCCCGGGTTGTTTCCCAGTCCTTTATCCTGGGATTTCAGTTGGCCTCGCCCTTCATCGCCGTGGGCATCATCTTTTATTTGGCCCTCGGCTTGATGTCGCGCTTGATGCCCCAGATGCAGGTTTTTTTCATCGCCATGCCGCTGCAGATTTCCGCCGGCTTGCTGATCTTGTACTTCGCCTTGCCCGCGATCATGCGCTGGTTCCTGACGGATTTTCAGGAATCCATGATGCCGTTTTTGAACATCTAGGAAAGGGGCGGGGGACCAGCCGTGGCCGACGATAGCGACCAATCGGAAAAGACAGAAGAGCCGACAAGCAAGAAGCTGGAAAAGGCGCGCGAACAGGGCCAGGTCCCCAAGTCGCAAGAGGTTTCCCACTGGTTCATGATGCTGGCCTTGGCCCTGATCGTGGGTCTGTTCATGCAGCAGATGTTCGCGGACGTGGGCGCCACCTTGGTCAGTTTCCTGGCCAATGCCGAGAGTTTCGTGATGGATACGGAGCAGCTGCGCGAGACGGCCTATGAGACCGTGATCGAATTGGCGGTGGCTCTATCGGTTCCCCTGGTGATCATTTTTGTTGCCGGGATCATCTCCGGGGTGATCCAGAACGGCATCCTTTTCACACCCCATATGCTGCTCCCCAAGCTGTCCAACATCGGGTTCAAAAAAGGCTTTCAGAAAATGTTTTCCACCACCTCCCTGATGGAGTTCGTCAAGGGGGCCCTGAAAGTCGTGGTTGTCGGCGCGGTGGTGGGTATTTTGATTTGGCCCGACAAGGACCGCATTGTCTCCATCGTCAGCATGGATACGCTGGAGTTCCTGCTGCTGCTG
The DNA here is from genome assembly GCA_028280915.1 of Kiloniellaceae bacterium. Classification (GTDB taxonomy): domain Bacteria; phylum Pseudomonadota; class Alphaproteobacteria; order Kiloniellales; family Kiloniellaceae; genus JANQKX01. The sequence continues at coordinate 1,052 of JANQKX010000107.1, read as the reverse complement.
CAATTCGAGGCCTTCAAGGTGGTGGCCGCCGTTTTGGCGGTGATGACCGTGATCATGCTCATCGACGTGGTCTACCAGCGCTATCACTTCATGAAGCAGCAGCGCATGACCAAGCAGGAAGTCAAGGACGAACACAAGCAGACCGAAGGCGATCCCACGGCCAAGGGCCGCCTGCGCCAGATCCGCATGGAGCGGGCGAAAAAACGCATGATGGCGGCGGTCCCCAACGCGGACGTGGTGGTGACCAACCCGACCCACTTCGCCGTGGCCCTTGAGTATAACCAAGAGGTGATGGAAGCGCCGCGCTTGACCGCCAAGGGCATGGACAGCCTGGCTCTCAAGATCCGGGAAATCGCCAAGGAGCACAATGTGCCCATCGTGGAGAATCCGCCCTTGGCGCGGGCCCTCTACGCCGGCGTGGAGGTAGAGCAGGAGATTCCGCCCGAACACTATAAGGCCGTGGCCGAGGTCATCAGCTACGTGCTGCGCCTCAAGGGCAAGCTGCGCTCCGCCGCCAAGAGGTAAGGTGACGACAGGCGGCGGACCGGTCATGGGGGGACAAAAGTCCGGTTCTGCCGCGATTTTTGGCCTGTCGGGCCGAAACAAGCCGTTTTCAAGGCTTGCGCGAGGTCTTAAGCTTGTTTGGGATCGTTCGATTCGGGGCTTTCGATTGGCATTTTCCGGGCAAAGCAAAACGGGGGTGGATTTGACTTTGCGGTTCACATGGGGCCGGATGACATCGCGGCAGCGGCTAAGGGCCGGTGTTGGCGGCCTGGTGTCAGCCGGCTTACCCTTGGCCGTTGTGGCGCTGGCCGCTGTGCCGCTGGGCTCGGCTGTTGCACAGCAGACCGTCGAAGGTGCCGCTTCGGGATCCGGCGGGGCCTGGCTGGCCGGAGTGATCGGTGTGATCGGTGTGATCGTCGGGGCCGGCGCGGCCGCGGCGGTCTTGCACTTTTGGCGCCGTAAGGAAGGGCCGTCGCCCTGGACCGCTGTCGAGGCCCTGCCCGGTGCCCGTCAAGTGGTGACGGCGGATGGCCAGGTGGTCTTTGCAA
>JANQKX010000100.1 GCA_028280915.1 Kiloniellaceae bacterium | reverse complement strand
CGCCACAGCTTGCCGGAGGCCCTGGGAAAAGCCGCCGCCTCTATCCAGTTCAAGTAAGGCGCCGGCGCCTAAGCACCCCCGGTGGCCGCGGCGATCTCGGCCATGACTTCCGCCTCGGTCGCCCGGGGGTGATCGCCGGCGAAGTCATAGCGGTCGGGCTTGGCATCAATGTAGATGTGGCGCTGCAGCACCAAATCGTCGGAGCGGTCCAAGGCATCCGCCGCCACGATCAAGAGCGCCTCCGGGTCGTCGGCCAGGCGCCAGAACAGGCTCGAGCCGCAGGCGCCGCAAAAGCCCCGCTGGGCCCAGGGAGTCCCCTGATACCAGCGCAGATCGGCGTCTTTTTCGAACGTGACGTCACCCAGGCAATGCACCGCCATCAAAGGGCCGCCGCTCCATTTACGGCAGCGCTCGCAGTGGCAGATGTTGTAAGCCGCTTCCGGCAGAGACACCTCAAAGCGCACCGCCCCGCAGAGGCAACCACCGCTGCGCCGTTCCACCTGACCCATGACACCCTCCTCGCTGATTCATGAGGCGCTATTGAGGCACAGTTGGACCAGCCGGACAACCGCTGACGCTGAGATGAAACGGCAATGGCGTCAAACGGCGATGGGCCTCTCCAACTGACCGGGGGGCTGAACCTCCGGCAGATCCAGATGCTGTGGAATCCGGGGCACCCAGTCCAGCGCGGCCTCCACCATGCCGGCCACGTGCAGCAGGTCCAGATCCTCGCCCCGTCGGCCAATGACCTGCAGGGAAAGGGGCAGGCCCTTTTTACTGAATCCCATGGGCAGGGCAACGGTCGGAAAACCGGCCAGATTGGCATCGTAGAGGAAACCCGCCCAATCGAGCCACGGCGGCTCGATCTTCTTGCCGCCGATGCGCGCCGGCCAAGTACGCCCCAAGGGAAAAGCCGGGCATCCCAGTGTGGGCGTCAGCAAAAAGCGGGCGCCGCTGCGTTCGAAAAACGCGGCATAGGCCTTATGAATGGTCTCCCGCGCGTACTGAGCATGCATGTAGGTGGGCAGGTCCACGCCGCGGCCGAACTCCAAGGCGGCCCGGGTGACCGGGGTCAATTCGTCCCAGCGGTGCTCGAACAAGTGGCGGTCGCTGGCCCAGGCGTCGGCCATGGCGGTGAAGGCCCAGGTCTGGACTGAACTTTTCAGCCCCGGATGGCCCAGCTCGATGGTGGCGCCAGCACTTTCCAGCCGTTTTAGCGCTCCGTCGAAACAGAGGGCTACGTCCGGGTCGACCGGCGCATGCCCCAGATCGGGCGAGGCCATGAGCTTCACCCCATGGAGTTCTTCCAAAAGGGCCAGTTTGTCGCACGGCGCGTGGTGATGGTGGGAATTGCGGTCGAAACCGTGAAAGCCGGCAATGGTATCGAACATCAGCCGCGCGTCATCCACGTTGCGGGCCATGGGCCCATAAACGGAGAGACTTTTCCAGGTGGGGAAACAAGGCTCCCGCGGGACCACGCCGAAGCTCGGCTTAAAGCCCACGATACCGCAAAAGGCGGCCGGTATGCGAATGGAGCCGCCGCCGTCCCCGCCCAGGGAGAGAGGGCCGATCCCCGCGCCCACCGCCGCCGCGGCCCCGCCGGAGGACCCGCCCGAGGTGCGCCTCAAGTTCCAAGGATTGCGCGTGTCCCCATGCACGTGGGAGCTGGTGACCCCCACGTAGCTGAATTCGGGACAGGCCGTCTTGCCGATGATGACCGCGCCCGCTTCCTGCAGACGCTCGATGGCGGCACAGGTGCCGCTGGGAATGAAGGAGGCCATGGTTTTGGAGCCGTTCATGCACGGCACCCCTGCCAACCACTGGGAATCCTTGATGGACAGGGGCAAACCGCACAGCGGCCCGGCCTGACCGTCGCGCCGTGCCTGGTCGGCCCGCTCGGCCGCGCCCCTTGCCTGATCGAACAGGGTGGTCGCGAAGGCATTGACCTTCGGGTTGACCCTGTCGTAGCGCTCAATGATCGCGGCCAACACCTCGACGGCGGAGACCTTCTTGGCCTCCAGGAGTTCGAGCAGCGCCACCGCCCCTAACTCATGCAACAACATAAAACCTTCCGATGAACGTGACAGGATAAAACGAGGCTTCGCCCTTAGGCAGACGTGGAAATCTGCGACAGGCTTTGCTCGATCACATCCAGTCCCTCGTCGATCAGCTCATCGGAGGCGGTCAGAGGCACCAAGACCCGGATGGTGTTGCCGAAGACGCCGCAGGACAGCAGCACCAGGCCGTTCTGCTCCGCCTGGCCCACCAAGCGCTTGGCCGCGTCCGGATCGGGCGTGTTGCTGTCCTGGTCCTTCACCAATTCAAAGGCGACCATGGCGCCGAGGCCGCGGATGTCGCCGATGGCGGGCAGGTCGTTGCGGTTTTTCATCTGGCTCACCCGGTCCTTGATGCGGCTGCCGATGGCCTCGGCCCGGGCGCAGAGATCCTCTTCCTCAATCACGTCCATCACCGCCAAGGCCGCCGCGCAAGAGGTGGGGCTGCCGCCATAGGTGCTGCCCAACCCGCCGGGGTCCGGCGCGTCCATGATTTCCGCCTTGCCGGTGATCGCCGACAAGGGGAAGCCGCCGGCCAGGGATTTGGCCATGGTGATGATGTCGGGCTCGATCTCATAGTGCTCGATGGCCAGAAGCCGGCCCGTGCGGGCAAAGCCGGTCTGCACCTCGTCGACGATCAGCAAGATACCGTGCTGGTCGCAAATCTCGCGCAGGGACCGCATGAACGACCGGGGCGCCACGTAAAAACCACCCTCGCCCTGCACCGGCTCGATGATGATGGCGGCCACGCTGCTGGGCTCCACGTCTGTCTTAAAGAGCCACTGCAGGCTGTTCAGGCTCTGCTCTTCGGTGATGCCGTGATGGGCGATGGGGAACGGGGCGTGATAGATCTCCCCGGGGAAGGGCCCGAACTTGGCCTTGTAGGGCACGATCTTGCCGGTCAGCCCCATGGTCAAGAGGGAGCGGCCGTGGAAGGCGCCGTTGAAGGCGATCACCGCACCCCGGCCCGTGGCGGCCCGGGCGATCTTGACCGCGTTTTCCACCGCCTCGGCGCCCGAGTTCATCAACAAGGTCTTGGCGTTCTTGATGGGCACGGCCGCGTTCAAACGCTCGGCCAAATCAATATAGCCGTCATAGCCCATGACCTGAAAGGCGGTATGGGTGAAACGTTCCGATTGCTTGGCCGCCGCCGCCATGACCTTGGGATGGCGATGGCCCGTGTTCAAGACCGCGATGCCGCCGGCAAAATCGATGTAACGCCGGCCGTCCACGTCCCAAATCTCGGCGTTTTCCGCCCGGTCCGCGTAAACCGAGGTCTGCGACGCCAAACCCCGCGGCAAAGCCGCCATGCGTCTCGCTTTCAAGTCTTGATTGCTCGCCATCACAACACTCCTTTTTCCGGTGCCGAGATCCCGGACCCCATGCCCGGCTCCCGGCCCTCATTTCAGTTTGTTTTCATCGTCCGCGTACCGAACCAGAGCCGGACCGACCGCGAAAAATCCATCGGCCCAGCCCTGATACCGGCACATGTCCTTTACCCGCGTCCCATCAAGACGCCTTGGCAAAGGCCTCCTCCACGGGGGCCAGCTCGCTCACCGGCTCCTGATGGAAGGCCTCGGATTGACTGTCGCCGCGAGCCTGCGCCCGAATTTCTTCCAAGGCAACTTTTTTTACTTTGCTGGCGATGGACCAGCTATGGCCGAAGGGATCCATGAGCTTGCCGGAGAGGTCGCCCCAATAGGTTTCGCAGAGTTCCGCCACGGGCGCCGCGCCGGAGTCGATGGCCGCGTCCCAGGTGGCCTTGGCATCCTTCACATAGAGGTGCAGCATGATCCCCGTGCCGCCCAAGGTGGTCGGCGACACGATGCCATTGGCCGGCTGCTCGTCGCACAAAAACAACACCGAGTTGCCGACTTTCACCTGGGCGTGGAGGATAGTAACGCCATCGGCGCCATAGATTCGCTCGATTTCCTCGGCCCCGAAGGCCTGTTCGTAAAACCGAATCGCGTCAGCGGCGCCGCGCACGGCCAGATAGGGGGTCAGGGTGCGAAATCCTTTGGGAACGGGGGATACTTTAACCGACATTTGCCAGTCTCCTTAAGCGGTTCGAGGGGGTCAGAGAAGGGATTTGTGCATTGCAAATTTCGACATCATGATCAATGATGTTGGCGATTTCGATAGCATAGGGCACAACATGGATCAAGATGTAAAACTTGGCGTGAGCATGGCCATCACCCAGGCCGACATCGCCCACCTGCGGGCGCAAGAACGGCTGGGCGAATACGCCGTTGTTTACCGGGTCTTGCGCCAAAACATGGGCGGCGGCTTCGGCGACCAGGATCGCCACCCCTATGCCTGGGCCGTTTTGGTCTATGTGGACAGCCAGGTGGCGCGACTCCATTCGGCCCGGGGCGCCGGGCGGGAATGGAACAGCCTGGACCGCCTGGAAAAGTGGCTGCGCGAACAAGGCTTTTGGTACTGGTGGACCCGCAACGACCTGGAGCCCCTGGGCCTGCCCTTCGAGGACACCGCCGACGACGATTTCCCCCCCGTCCCCGGGCCCCCTGCCGGATTTTAATCCGCCGGATCAAGCCGCCGTGTTGCCCGGGCGGACCGACTCCAAAATGGTCCTCAATCCAGCGGTCAAACCACGGCTATGGAGATCCGGGGGAATTGTGTGATATCCTATGCTCTGATTGACAGGAACATCACAAGACAACAGCCTGGCAGAGCACCGGAAATCGACCGTCGCGGGCCCCAACCGCACGGTGAACGATTCTGACACGCTGGACATGGATTCAGCAGGAGGCGATCGCGACGTGATCGACATCGAAGACCTGGATTGGGTCGTATTTGACATCAACGGCGTTTTGCTGGACCTCACCCAGCCGGAAATCGCCGTCTATCTCAATGCCTTTAAAACCTGCGGCATTGATCACGTGAGCGACGACTGGAACAGCTACAAAACCCGAAACGACATTGAGATCATTCGCGAGGTTCTGACCCAGCATTTCCGCCAGGCTCCCTCGGAAGCGGACATCGCCACGGTTATTCAAGCCTATCTCCTGGCCTTGGACGAGGGACTGCACAACCGCTCCATAGTACCCAAGGTGATCCCCGGCGCTCGGGAAACCATCGCAGCATTGAAAAAGCACGACGAGCTGAAGCTGGGCCTGGCCTCGGCAAACATCGAGCGGGCCGCCCGCCTGCGCTTGGCGGCGGTGGACATGGAACAGGCCTTCGACGCCGGCGGGTTCGCCGAGCTGGGTGTGAACAAGAGCCAGATCCTGGCCGCCCTGATCGACGCGTACAAGATTTCCCCCAACCGCCTGCTGTTCATCGGCGACCACCCCTCGGACGTGGCCGCCGCCCACGAAAACGGCGTGGAATTCCTCGGCATCGCGGAACAGCCCGAACTGCAAGCCAAGCTGCGCCTGGCCGGGGCACAGGAGATCATCTCCAGCGTGGCCCAATCAAAACTCTGCGCCTAAATCGGCATCCGCCGTCCAGCTCCGAAAGCTAATCGATTTCCAAAATCACGTTGCCGATCTGCTGGGCCGCTTCCACCTGCTCGTGGGCCGCGGCGATGTGGTCGAGGCCATGGGTCGCGGCCACCCGCGGATTGAGCTGGCCGGCGCGCAGCATGTCGTCGATGTCCATCTGGGCTTCGATCATGGCCTCGTCAGGCATGGCGTAAACGAAAACCAAGCGCATGAGCGTGTTGTTGAACATCAGGGGGTAATAGTTGAGAGCCGGCTGAGGCTGGGCCATGGAGGCGTAGGCCGCCACGATGCCGTTGCGCGCCAGGATATCCGGCGTGAGGTTGATGTGGCTGCCAAAATCAACATCCACCAGGCGGTCCACCCGCTGGCCCCCATTGGCCGCCAGCACCGCCTCGGCAACGGATTCTTCCTTGTAGTTGACGACCGCGTCGGCGCCGTCCTCTCGCGCCGATGTGGCCTTGGCCTCGTTGCTCACGGTGGTGATTACCCGGGCGCCGCCCGCCTTGGCCATCTGAATGGCCATGGAGCCCACCGCGCCGGCCCCGCCGGTGATCACCACCGTCTGGCCTTCGATGGGGCCGTCGGCGAAGAGCGCCCGGTGGGCGGTCATGGCCGGCACCCCCAGGCAGGCCCCCTCGGCAAAGCTCACTCCGTTGGCGAGAGGTACCGCCAGTTCCGCGTCCACGGCCACGTACTGAGCCGCGGTGCCGATGGGGCCTTGGCCCATGCCGTCGGCGGTGCGGTTCACGTTAAAGAGCCAGACCCGCTCGCCGACCCGGCGCTGGGAAACGCCGGCCCCCACCGCCTCAATGACCCCGGCGCCGTCGCTGTGGGGGATCACCAGGGGCTCGGTCATGGGACCCATGTTGCCGTTACGGGTTTTCACGTCCGACGGGTTGGTGCCCGAGGCCTTCACCCGCACCAGCACCTGGCCCTCGCCGACCGCTGGGGTGGGCAAGTCACCGACGGCCAGAACGTCGCGCGCCGGGCCCCGGTCCGTGTAGTAGGCTGCCAACATGGTCCAAATCTCCTCATTGGTGTTGCTGTTTCGCCGCCCGCGCCGGGCCTGACAAAGTTTCCGCACGATAGAGTCTTTTGCGCCCCTGCTCCACCGCTTCTTTTGATTGCCTGCAGCCGGCCGATGGGCAATGCTACCTCAAGCGGAACCCGCCGTCCGCCTGGCTTTTCCGAGCCTTTCACGTGACGTGCCTTTTGGAGCCAAAGATGATTTTTTTAAGAAGCCTCTGCCTCATCACGATCTTGCTGTTCGCCCAAAGCTGCGCCTCGGATCGGCCATCGGACTCTCAGCCCGTGGGCAGTTATGTTTCGGTCCCCACCACCGACACGGGCGTGCAGGATGCGGCCACCTTCGCGGTGGATTACCATGCCGCCACCGCGGGCCAAAACCTCACGCTCAAGTCCATTGAGGCCGCCGAGCAACAAGTCGTGGCCGGCATGAACTACAAGCTCACCCTCTCCATCGGGGAGGATGGCGAAGACAAAACCGCCGATGTGGCGGTCTATCGCAACGCGGAGGGTGAAATGATCCTGAATTCCTGGGTTTGGCAGTAATCAGGTCTGGGCAGTAACCAAGTCTGGGCAGTAACCAGGTCTAGGCAAAAAGCCTCACCCACCGGTTTCGGCGCGGGCCTTGCCGCTTGGCCAGTTGATCAGTGCCACCCCAACAATGGCGGCGCAAAGGCCCAAAAGGATGGTCAGGCTAAAACTCTCACCCAGCACAACGATCCCAAGCAAAACCCCAATCCCCGCTCTCAAATAGGCTTGGCTGGCCACACCCAAAGGGCCAAGAGTCCAGATGAGCCTGAAATAGATCATCAGGGCCAGGCCCGTGCAGAGGATCGACAAGGCCGCTGCCGCGGCAATGGCCTGGGGACTGGGCGAAAGCTGGCTGGGCGCCTCGAACACAAAGGCCGCTGGCACCAAGACGACGGTCGCCCAGATCATGGTGCCCGTTGCGGTCTGCAAGGCGCCGAGCCGCGCGAACCGCTTGCCGTAAAGGGCCGCGCCGGCATAACACATGGCGCCCAAGAGGCAGGCAAGCTGACCGGCCACGGCGCGGCCCAAGCCGGCCAGCACATCCACGCCGACGATCAAGACAACGCCGGAAAGGCCCAGGATGACCCCCAGCAACCGCCGGCCGGCCATCTTTTCATGACGCAGTAGGGCGGCGGAAAATAGCAGGACAAAAATCGGCGAGGTGGAGTTCAGCACGCTGGCCAGGCCCGCGTCCACGAACTGCTGACCCCAAGCGAGCACCGTCCAGGCGACGATGCTGCTCAGCACGGCTTGTATGCCCAATTGGACCAACACCTTCGGATCCTTCGGCAGGGATTGGCGCCGCCAAGCCAAGACCCCCGCCAGAAAGACCGCCGCGCCCGTGACCCGTAAGGCCATCAGCGTAATCGGCGGAATTTCCGCCACCGCGACCTTGATGAAGAGATAGGACGACCCCCACAGCAGGGCGAGAAGGGCCAGGAGCAGATATTCCGGCCAAAGACCTTTTCTCCCGGCCATCAAGCCGGTCATCAAACCAGCCATCAAGCCAGCCCTCAAGAATGCGCCGTCCGGCTGTCCTCCGGCGCGTCGGCCCGGTCAAACATGCCATAGTCCCGCAGGACCTGCGCCACACGCAGGCGGTAGGTCTCGAAAACACCGGAACGCCCCCGGGACTGAGCAGTGCGATGGGTCGTCCGCTGGCGCCAGCGGCGGACCGCTTCCTCGTCTTCGAAAAAAGACAGGGAGAGGATCTTGTTGGGATCGCTGAGGCTTTGAAACCGTTCCACCGAAATGAATCCCGGCTCTTGCTCCAGCTGGGCGCGCAGACCGGCGGCGATGGCCAGGTAGTCGTCTTTGTGACCCTCGGCGGGCAGCACTTCAAAAATCACCGCGATCATGCCCCGCCTCCATTGGAAGCTCCAAGGGGCGCCACCTGGGGAAAGAACATGGCTTGGCCCCAATGGCGGGCATAGTCTTCCCACTGCGCCTTTTCGTTGGGGTTGCTGTGATAGCGGATGATGCAGGTGAGCATGGGCGTCTCCTATGGATTGACGCCAAGGCTTAGCATGCTATTCCACACAAATGCTTCGATGGGAATCGAAGCATGAAAGACGCACCGCCCCGGGTAAGGGCCGCGTATTAGCGATCCTTGTATTCGATGGTATCCAGGTTTGAATCGATACGCAGGCGCAGGTCCCGACCATCCCAGGTGGCATCCGCATGGAAAATGGCGCCGTCTTTTTCGATGTTGCCCACGTTTTTGTAGCCCAAATTCTCCAAATAGGTCTTCATCTGGTCCGGATCGATATGAACGCCCGACCCCGGCAGGATGACCACCTGGGGCGGCTTGCTGCCCTTGCCCGAGGGGGTATCCGGGTCGCCAGCGTCATAGGGCACCTTGCCGCTGAGGGACTTGCCAAAGACCTTTTGCAGATCGTCGATGCAAGGATGGTGGTGGCCCGCGCCCAGGCTGACAAAGGGGATCAGAATACCGGCCGGCCCCAGCAACAGGACACCCGCCACCCCCTCGGCCACATCCACCGCGATGGAAATGGGGTTCACCGACACATGGGTGTCCAACAGGGTGCCCGAAACGATCAGCCCGGTGGCCAGGCTGATCAGCGCCGGATCCTTGGGCCGGGGCCAGAGGTAGAAGTGAATTTTCTCGGTGGTCAGGTCGATGGTGCCGCTACCCTTCATGGTCATGTTCTTGGTGTCGAACAAAAGAGATTGGGTCTTGGCCACGCCATCGGTGATCTCGAATTGCACCAGGGCGCATTTCACCTGAGCCTCGTTCAGGTCCTTTTTCCACGGCATCAGGAGCTGGAGCAGATCCGTGGCGATCAGGTCCACATAGCGGCTGGCGATCTTGCCCTCGCTCATGACCACGGCGGCATGTCCATCGAGGCTGCTCACCAAGGCCCGGGGCGTATCCCCTTTGCCCGTCACCTTGATCCCCACATCGATCTCGCCCGTGACCAAATCAGTGACATGGTGATCCGCGAGGTACTGACCCAGGTCGAAATTCTGCGTCAGCAGATCGACGGAAAGAGCCGGGCCGTCCTTTTTGTCGAGTTTGATCCCGCCGTTCACCTCGGCGCCGCGATAGGTCAGCTTGATGGTCTCCACATGGATCTCGTCCGGCGTTGACGTCACCTTGATCTGGACGTCGTCGAACTTGAGGTCCCGCAGCAAGACCTGTTTGACCGCCACCTCGATTTCGCTGTTGTCGTCGGGCAGGGCATCGAAAGGCAGCGGCGTGTTATCGAACACAAAGCGCTTTCCCTCTTCCTTGCCCAAGACATCGGCGGCCGGCGCCAGGTCGTCCGGCAGGAACGGCTTGGTATCCAACGTCTCCGAGGTCAATTTGACCGATAGGTTGGCCGGCGTGTCGAAAGCAACCGATACATCGCCCGCCAAATCGCTGTCGCCCAGGCTCGCTTGCAGGCCCGACAGCTTCAATTGCTCGGGCGTCACCAGCAGGTGTCCCTCGGATTTGAAGTCCCCCACCTCGGGCCAGTCGAAGGTCAGCAGGTGAGCCAGGGAACTGATCTTGGGCCCGTCGGCGTTGAAGTCGATTTCCAGGAAAATATCCCCGTCCCGCTGGCCCGTTGCGCCGGCAACGGAAAGTTTGCTGTCCCGCAGCTGCAAGTCCAGCTTCAGGGGCGAGGAGCCGCCGATGGCCAAGCTGCGCAGCGCCGTCAAAGTGCCACGGCCAACGACCGCTTGCCGGTTGATCTCCCCGTCCAGGACCAGCGACAAAAGATTGCCGCCGTCCGTCACTTCCACATCCAGGCGCGTGAGTTCGCCGCCCAGATTGCCGGCGGAAGACGGATCACGGTAGCGAAAGCTCAGGTTCTGGAACGTGCCTTGCTGCAAATAAGGAAAATCGCCGCCCAGATAATCCTCGGTTTTGTCCAACTCGGACTCGCCCACCGGCAGGTCCCAGTTCACCGCGCCGTCCTCGTTCAGTTCCAGCAGGAACCAGCCACCCTGGGCAATGAAGTATTCGGAATCGAAGTCCCCCTGGATCAGCTTAATTAGATCAAAACCCACCTCCAGCCGCTCCACGTGCAACATGGGCTCCGGCACGCCCCAGGGCGCATTGGCCAGGCTCAGGTCATACCCCACCACGACAGGGGTGAAAAAGCGCCGGTGCCAGGCGATCGACCACTTGAGATGGCCGCCGATGGTCAAGTCCCGGCCGGTCAGATCCTTCACGGCGGCGGCGATCTCGTCCTTGTAGTCCTCGATATCCAGGTTTTCCAGCACCAGATAGAGCGTCAGAACCGACGCGACCAAGAGGGCCAGCACCGCCGAGAATATGGTTCTTATTCGAAAGATCTTTCTTTCTCCCCGCCGTCGCCATCACCGGTCTTTTTTCGGTTAGCGCACAGTTTGGCGCCAAAGGCCCCTATCGCCAAGCGTCATGTTCAAGCATCATGTTAT
>JANQKX010000092.1 GCA_028280915.1 Kiloniellaceae bacterium | reverse complement strand
CCGCCCGCCGTAGATCCTGCGCGCGGTGCCCCGGGCCAGGGCGGCTTGCTGGTCCGGGGGCAGGTCGGAGAGCCATTCCCCCAGCGCCGCCCAGGTCCTGCCGTAGTCGCTCGCCAAGGCGGACACGGGCCAGTTGCTGCCCAGCATCAGGCGGTCCGCCCCGAAAACCCCAAGCGCGTGGTCCAGATAGGGCCGCCAGTCGGCCAGGGTCCAGGCCGCCCAATCGCCGCAGGTCTCCAGGCCCGAGATCTTGCCCACCACGTTGGGCCGGTCCGCCGCCTGGGCCAGAAGATCGGCCCAGGGCTGCCACTCCCCTGCCGCGATGGGCGGGTTGTTCAGGTGGTCCAGCACGATGGTGGTCTCCGGGCAGGCCCGGGCCAGGCGGGGCAAGCGGGCCAAATGATCCATGGTCTGGCCCACGTAGTCAAAGGCCAATCCCGCCGCGCCCAGGCGGGCGATGGCGTCGACCACATCCCGCTGCAGGACCCAGTTCGGGTCCGGCTCCGCGTTAATCAGGTGGCGCAGGCCCCGCAAGGCCCCCTCCCCGCCATAACGTCTCAGGCCAGCCTGGAACGCCTCCCGGTCCGCCAGAGGCAGCCAGCCGACCATCCCCAGGACCCAAGCATGATCCCGCGCCAAGCCGAGAAGAGCCTCGGTGTCTTCCAAGGCATCGGCGGCCTGCACCAGAACCACCTGGCCCACCCCCGCCCCTGCCAGCAAGGGTTCCAGGTCACGGGGCGAAAAGTCCCGCCGCAGGGGATCAAAACGCCGGTCCCCCGCCACCGGCGGCTGGTCCAGCCAAGCCGTCTGCACCGTCCCGGCCCGCCAGAGATGCACGTGACTATCCACCGACAGCACCGGCCTTTCGTGATTTTCCGTCAGTGGAACGCCCCTTTCCCCGCGTCACCTCCGTTTACAAGCCGTACGATTCCTACCATCATTCCAGCGGCGCGGGAAAAAGAACCTGATATCTGCGGTTCGGAATCATGGTAGGACTGAAGATGGGCCAATGTAGGTCGGTTTAACTCTCTTGTTGCCCTATCTTTGATTAACGCTCGCTTAACAATTCTCGCTCACGATGTCGCATTCAGGGCAGCAACTTACCAGTGATTGTCTATATTATTAGTATGAAAACATCGAAAAAGTCTGCCGTCATCCCGCTAAACTACGAAGTCCTTAAATGGGCCCGTGATCGTATGAACTATGCCGTTGAGGAGGCGGCACAGCGGCTAAATGTAGCGCCGAATCGCATTCTGGCCTGGGAAAGTGGAGAAGCCACCCCAACTGTCAAACAGGCACGTAAACTGGCGGCCTTTTACGACAGACCTTTTCTGGAGTTCGTTTTCAAAGATGTTCCCGCTATCCCAAAAACAGAACTGGTGCCGGATTTTCGGTTTCATCGTGGATTTGGCGCCGACCAAAAATCCGCTGAACTGATCCAAATTCAAAGATGGGCCGAAGAGGTCCGGCTCAACGCCCTGGACTTGATCGAACTGCTTGGTGAGGAGGTTTCGTCCTTTCCCAAGCACCTGTTTGCGACCGTTGACACCGATGTTGAAGCGTCCTCTTTGGACGCGAGAAAGGCGCTCGGTTTTTCGGTGGAGCAACAAACCACACTTAAGGCATCGGAACGTGGCAGCCTGCCGAACATGCTGCGCAGATCAATTGAACAGATAGGCGTTTTGGTCCTTCGAACGAGCGATCTGAGCAAAGCAAACGCACGGGGTCTTTGTCTATTCGATGAGGTTTTGCCCGTCATTGTTTATGGGTCAGAGGCTCCCGGCGCTCAAGCATTCACGCTTATGCACGAGTTCGCCCATATCATGCTCAAGAGCAGTGCGATCAGCGGCACCCCGAGGTTCGGAGGCAAGTTTGGGCACAAAAGGGTGGAGGCCTGGTGCAACCAGTTCTCGGCGGCCTTTTTGATGCCTAAATCAGAGCTAAACCAATCACTCGGCGACCGACCGAGCACGCCCCATGATACCTTCGACGACTCAAAACTGTCGGAGCTATCCAAGAAGTTCGCCGTCAGCGAACAGGCGATGTTGATCCGCTTGGTCTCCCTTGGATACGTGCAAGCTGGATATTACTGGAAAGTCAAGCGCCCCCTATTTGTCGCACAAGAAGAAAAGTTCAAGGGCGGTGGACGTTCATCCTACTACGGCTCTAGGTATCGCTCCGCCCACGGAGATTTCTATACGGGCTTGGTTCTAGATGCCTGGAATAGCGGTCAAATCACCAATCACAATGCCGCAGAGTTTTTGGGGATAAAAAGGCTATCTCACCTCTCCGACATCAGGTCGAACTTTGCGGCATAATGGCGGATTATTGCTTGGACACATCGGGCCTCAGTAACCCGCTTGAAAATCTGCCCGAAGACATTTTTGGATCCCTCTGGCGCCAGGTCGAGGCCGTCATCCGTTCAGGCCGCATTTGTTGCAATACAGAGATATTGGAAGAATTAGGATTTATTCAGGGCCGAATGGGTGCTTGCATAGAAGAGTGCAAGGATCTGATATGCCTTGAGATCGGAACGGGAGATTGGCCGTGGCAAGATTACCTGGCCATCGCAGAGCAGCTAAGGACAAAACATCAGGCCGTCATTTCTGAATACAACGGCAATCGCAAGAGAACGGTCGGGTTAAACGATATATCGATCATTGCTCTTGCAATGACATTAGACCTGCCACTGATCAGTATGGAAAAAGCAAATACCCTTCAAAAAAGCCGAGAAAAAATGCGTATTCCAGACATTTGTGTTCTTGAGGGGGTCACTCATATCACGTTTAACGATTTTCTACGCCTGGAAGGGATTTCTTTGTAATTCACTTGTTGCCCTGCGTAGTATCCTTCCTTTCGCGGGAAGAAAAAAACACCATGACAAAGCCAGAGGGTCACGGCCCGGGCATCGCCTGGCCGGTGAAGACCCGGGAGTTTCTTAATCATCATTTCGATTCCACCATCTGGAATGATTTCGCCTTTCGCGACGATGACGTCATTATCAGCACCTATGCCAAGTCGGGCACCACCTGGCTGCAGCAGATCGTCTCCCAGCTTATATTTCAGGGACAAGAAGGTCTGCCCGTGGCGGAGATGTCGCCCTGGGTGGATTTCCGGGTGCCGCCCAAGGACGCGAAACTGGCGGAGATCGAGCGGCAAGACCACCGGCGCTTTTTGAAAACCCATCTGCCGGTGGACGCGCTGGTGTATTCCCCGAAAGCCAAGTACATCTTTTCCGCCCGGGACGGCCGGGACGTGCTGTGGAGCCTTTACAATCATCACAGCACGGCCAAGGCGGAATGGTACGACGTGGTGAACGACACCCCCGGCCGGGTCGGGCCGCCCATCGGCAAGCCCGAGGGCACGGTCGTGGAGTACTTCCGCACCTGGCTGGAACAGGACGGCGCGCCCTTCTGGCCCTTCTGGCCCCACATCCGCTCGTGGTGGGAGATCCGCGGCCTGCCCAACCTGCTGCTGGTGCATTTCACCGAGCTGAAAGCGGACCTGCCGGGCCAGATTGAGCGCATCGCTGCCTTTTTGGACATTCCGGTGACCGAGGACCGCTGGCCCGTTATCATCGACCACTGCGGCTTCGACTACATGCGCCGAAACGGTGCCCACACCGTGCCGGCGGGCGGCTTCTTCTGGGAGGGCGGCCCCCGGAGCTTTCTGCACCGGGGCCGCAACGGCCGCTGGCGCGATGTCCTGCCCGAGGCCGACAACGCCGCCTATGAAGCCCGCGCCCTGGCCGAACTGGGACAAGACTGCGCCCGCTGGCTGGCCGAGGGGCGGATTTCCTAATCCCTTGAAGCTCAGGCCCCTTGAAGCATAAGTCCCTTGAGACACAAATCACTTAAAGCACAGGTCGCTTGAAATAGGGGCGGTAAAGCTCAACAAACGGCGTTTATGAAAAACGCTTCCGCCATTTAAGGCATCGTTCCCCGTCTCTCGCGTCATAGGCCTTCAGGGCCGCGGCGGCACTGAGGTCAAAGCGGTCTTCGGCATCTTCACCAAGGTCGGTCAGGCGCAGAGTGTACCAAGCGGTCACGCCGCCAGGGGGCGGCGCCGCAAAAACCGGGAATTCGGGGCCACTGCCGTCACCTTCACCGTCCCCACCGCCATCGCCACCGCCGTCACCATGCAACCAGGACTGGGCGAGCGCCGGGTCAAGCGCCATGGCGCGGGCAAGGCTCACGGCATCGGCATGGCCGTTCGCCACGGCCGCCACCGCTTGGTCCCTCGTTTTAAATCCGCCGGTCAGCATGATCGGGATGGCGGTTTCCCCTTTGGCGCGCTTTGCAAAGTCGATGAAATAAGGCTTGCCAGAGGACTGGCGATCCGAACTGGAGGCAGCGCCGGGAAAATAGGTGCCGCCACTGATGTCGACAAGGTCGACGGAGGTTTGATCGAGCAGGCGGACCACCGCCAAAGCTTCGTCTTCCGTAAGACCGCCCGCCAATTGGTCCGTCGCGTTGATCTTGATGCCGATCGGGAAGCATGCCCCGACGCGCTGCCTTACCGATTCGATGATTTCGCCGATCACGCGGAATCGCCTTGCGACCGGGCCGCCATAGGCATCCGTTCTCCGGTTAAACAGGGGCGACAAGAATTGACTCAGCAGGAAACCATGCCCGGCATGGACTTGAACGCCGGTGAAACCCGCGTCCTTGGCCAGCGCGGCGGCCCGGGCATAGAGATCCGGCAGTTCATGGATGTCTTGGAGCGACATCCCCGCGCAGCGAAGCCCCGGAACATCTATGGGAGACGGCCCCTGGGGCCGGCCGATCGGCGGATGGGAAAGGGCGCCGGCATGACCCAGTTGAGGCCAAAGGTGGGCGCCGTGTGCCGACCCCCGGCTCGCCAGCTCTGCCATGGCGGACAGATCCCCGTCCGGCGCAAGAACCAGGTTGCCGGGTTTTTCCGGGTGTCCGGGGCTGACCTGAACCTCGCCGATCAAGGACAAGGCCGCGCCACCCTCGGCCCAACGTTCATAAAGCCGCATCTGGGCCTGGGTCGGATTGCCTGCGCCGTCGCCCAGGGAGTCCGACATGGCCGCCTTGACAAGGCGGTTTTTCAACACGCCGCCGCAGGGCAGTTCCAAGGGACGCCCGAGCGGGCTCGCCAAAACGCCGGGGTCTGCCGTCGTCTCCAGTTCCATCGCATACTCTCGATCTTTTATGCGTTTCGGGCGGTAAAAACCAGTGACCTCCGCCGGCCGCCTCGTGTCCCGACTCAAAACACTAGCGCTTGATCAACTCGTCCTCGACGGCCGAAAGGAAAGCACGGATGTTTTCTTCATGCCGCCGGTAGAACGTCCATTGCCCATGCCTTTCCGCAACGACAAAGCCGGCCTGTTTCAGCAGTCCCATGTAGTTTGAGATTGTCGATTGGGACAGCTTGGCTTTCTCTTGAATGTAGCCGACACAGACGCCCTCCACGTCGGCATGCTCCGGCAGGGCCGGCGGAAAATTGCCGCGGTCTTTCAGCCACTCCAGTATCTGGCGGCGAACAGGGTTGTTCAAAGCGGATAGGGATCGTTCTAAGTCCATATATCGAGATATCTCGATTTATCGCAGGATGTCAATACTCTTTTTGTTATCCCAAATGTCCAATCAGGCCGCGGACGGCCCGCCCCGGATTGGGCGTTGTGGGCCGGGTGACGGGGGTCGGGTGGCAGGTGGCAGGGGCTGGGCGGCAGGAGCGACCCGCCTCGCGGGCGCCGTCCGCCAAAAAACCATGCGCCAGCGATCTCCCAGGCGACAAGGAGGGGGCAAAAACGGTGGATCGCGGCATTGGTCCCGACCATACTTCGGCAAGAGATTCGGCCCGGCATGCCTAGAGCAAACGTGAGATCAGGTGCCTAGGCACCTGGCCTGTTGTTTCGCTCTAACTCATTGACCTAAGATCCGCGCTAGGCCATTTGCGATCCGGAGAAACGCCATGAAGCTGCAGGACTTGGAAATCTTTGTCGTGGGCACGCCGCCGCCGGGTTGGGGCGGGCGTTATTTCATCTTCGTCAAGCTGACCACGGACAACGGCATCGTGGGTTATGGGGAGGTCTATGCCGCCTCCATCGGGCCGACCGCCATGGGCGCCGTGATCGAGGATGTGTTCCAGCGCCACATGGCCGGGGAGAACCCGGAGAACATCGAGCTCATGTTCCGCCGGGCCTATTCCAGCGGCTTTACCCAGCGCCCGGACCTGACCGTCATGGGCGCCTTTTCCGGCCTGGAGATCGCCTGCTGGGACATTCTGGGCAAGGCTCATGACCGGCCGGTCCACGCCCTCTTGGGCGGGCTGATGAACGAGCGCATCCGCTCTTACACCTACCTCTATCCCCTGCCCCATCACGACATCAACGAATTCTGGGTGCGCCCGGACCTGGCCGCCGAATGCGCGGTGGAGATGATGAATCTGGGCTTCACGGCGGTGAAGTTCGACCCGGCGGGCCCCTATACCCTGCGCGGCGGGCATCAGCCGGCGCTGAGCGATATCGAGACCTCGGTGCGCTTTTGCCAAGCCATCCGCGCGGCGGTGGGCGAGCGGGTCGACCTGCTGTTCGGCACCCACGGCCAGTTCAACACCGCCGGCGCCATCCGCCTGGGCAAGCGCTTGGAGCCCTTCGACCCCCTATGGTACGAGGAGCCCATCCCGCCCGACAACCTCCTGGAATTCGCCGAGGTGGCGCGCCATGTGCACCTGCCCATCGCCACCGGGGAGCGCCTGACCACCAAGGCGGAATTCGGTACCTTGCTGCGCACGGGCGGCGCGTCGATCCTGCAGCCGGCGCTCGGCCGTTCCGGCGGCATCCTGGAGACCAAGAAGATCGCCGCCATGGCCGAGGCCTTCAACGCCCAGATGGCCCCCCACCTCTATGCCGGGCCGGTGGAATGGGCCGCCAATATCCAATTGGCTGCCAATATCCCCAACCTACTGCTAGTGGAGACCATCCAGACCGGCGGCCCGTTCCACCTGCAGCTGATTAAGCATGC
>JANQKX010000076.1 GCA_028280915.1 Kiloniellaceae bacterium | reverse complement strand
GAACAGGAAGCGCGGCTCCTTTTTTGCCCGGCCGACGGACCCTATCGTCCCAGCCCGACGGACCTTTACTGGAAGATCGCGCTGGCCGTCCCGAACATCGAGCTGGCGTGCCGCCAGTTGGCCGCACGGGGGGTCTCCATTGGGCCGCCTCACCAGTTTGAAAACGTCGGATACCTGGCGCACTTCAAAGACCCCGAAGGCTTTACTGTGGAGCTGATCGAGCACTGGTTTAAGGGCAACCGGCCTGAAGGGGACGAGCAGACGCACCTTCTGGGCGGGGGCGCTCACTTGAATCTTTTGACTTTGAGGACGTCCAATATCCAAGCCGTGCAAGAGACCTGCGCCCGATGGGGCATGGTTCCCCTATCGGTTCAGCCCGTACCGAAACGCGGATTTACGCTGTATTTTTTTGCTTTCACCGAAGAACGGCCGCCCCATCCCGATCTCTACGCCGTGGAGAATAGGGAGTGGCTTTATCAGCGGAAATACACCGTGCTGGAAGTGCAGCACCGGCAGGATGATGCCGCCGTCACTGGTCCCGAAGAGTCCCACGCCGGATATGCGGTAACGGTATTGTCCGGCATGAGCTTTGAAATCCAAGACGACGTCTTGGGGATTCGGACCGAGCCTTGGACATCCGATCCAGATTAACGAATAGACTTGCAATGCCGAATCCACGTCGGAGTCAGTATCGGCCTTGCCCGCTAGCCGCCGGTTTGCAATTTTTACCTGACATGTTTTGGTGAAAGGGGAGGCTGTCAAGCATGGGAAAGATAATCGGTAGTGCGCCCGTTTTACTGGTGGCCGACGTGGCGGCATCGGCGGAGTACTACAGAGATAAGTTGGGCTTTAGCCATGACCGGTTTTGGGGTGACCCCCCGTGTTTTTGTATGCCCCATCGGGATGGGCATATTGTGATGTTGAGCCAGGTCGAGGACAAAAAGAGCATTGTGCCCCATTACAAAGTCGTCCAGGGGTTATGGAACATCTATTTTTGGGTCGATGATGTGGTCAGCATTTACGATGAGCTCAAGGACCGGGGGGCCAAAATTGATTATGAGCTCTGCATCCAACCCTATGGATGCAAGGAATTCGGCATCCAAGATCTTGACGGCTATGATATCGCCTTTGGCCAGGACTTGGGTTGAGTTTTGAGCTGAAACTTGGGCCGACCTCCGGCGGGGCCGGTACAGCTGTCCTAAACACCGGAGGGTGTCGCCCGAATTGCGGCTGCGTGCTGGTACGATGGATATCGACCAACGGTCTTTTCGCGGAGCGGGAATCCAAGGACCCCGGTACTATCCCTCGGACTCGTCGGCCCGTACGAGCTTTCGCAGTTCTATCGCATAGGCCGCAATCGCCTGAATACCCTTGGGTGTCAGGTCGTAGATGCCGGTCTGAACGCGCTCGAACCAGCCATAGTGGTCGTCGGCCATGAGCCGCCGTGCTTTTTCTACTTGAGCGGCTTTGGCGACCTGGGATGCTTTGGTTGGACCGTGCTGGTGCAGCACCCAGGCGCACCGTAAAGCGTCCTGCCGATAAGCGGTCATGATCTTTTGCCGCGCCGTGCCGCCCCGGTTCGGGTCTCCAACCCGTTTGGAAAACTCCTTTAACAGGCGGGTTTGCTTTCTTTTCGACTTCCGCGGTTGATAAGGTGCCGGGTCTCCGTGGACCGTCACGAGGCTGTCCTTTGGTCGAACGGTCATCAGGCCAAGTCCCAGCCGCCGGCATAAAGCTAGATTTTTCTTTAGAGTTTTCGCAAAAGGCCGCCCGCCAGCATAAGGTACCGCAACATAGACCGCATCGCTCACGCTTTGGCGCGCGATGGCCTGGTGCACCAGCGAAAGGGTGAAGCTGGTCTTTAGCTCGACCAAAACAGGATCTTCGTCGTCACGGCAGGCGACAACGTCGGTACCATCTATTTCGCTTTTGACTTCATAGCCTTGACCCTCAAGGAAGGACTTGATGGGGGCATAAAGATGCGTCTCGCGATTGGAGTTTTCAGCCATGTTTTCACTTAGCTCAAAAAGCGCCGAAATCACAAATGCAATATTGACTTGGGTGCCGGAGAGACAAAACCTCTCAACAGTATGCCGATAACGACCAAGGCGGCCCGGGATGTGGTTGTGTCGGTTGCATCGTAAATGTTGTCTCCGGATCGGGTTGGCGTTAGATCTCGTCGGATTGATGAGATCGGTTCAGGTGATCGGGCCGGAAAGGCGGGGACGGGTGAACTTCGCGGTAGCCCAAGCGTGTGGCACATGAACAGACCCGACATTATCGGCTATGCCGACCGGGAAAGCTTGGCATTGGAGCTGGCAGCCCTATTGGCCGACAAGCTGCGCCGGCTGATCGCGGTCCAGGGCCGGGCGTCCTTGGCGGTGCCGGGTGGGACCACGCCGGGGGCCATGCTGACGGCCTTGGGGCAGGCTTCCCTGGACTGGGGATCGGTGGTGGTGACCTTGACGGACGAGCGGTGGGTGCCGCCCCGGTCGGCGCGGTCCAATCACAAGCTGATCATGGAAACGCTCCTGACAGGGCCGGCGGGGGCGGTGCGTTTTGTGCCCTTGTACCGGGAGGGTGCGGCGGTTGAGGCGGCCCTGCCGGCGGTGATCGGGGCCCTGCGGGAGGACGTCCTGCCGCTCGACATCGTGGTGCTGGGCATGGGAGCGGATATGCACACGGCCTCGCTGTTCCCCGGGGCCGTCGGATTGGAGGCGGCGTTGTCGCCCTCTGCGCCGTCGGCGCTGGCGCTGACCCAGCCGGAGAGCGGCGATGTGCGGGTTAGCCTTGCTGCCGCCGCGCTCCGGCTGGCGGGGGAGCGCCATTTGCTGATCCAGGGCGCGGACAAGCGGGCGGCCTTGGAGCGGGCTCTGGCGCTGGGAGATCCAATGCAGGCGCCCGTGCTGGCGGTGCTGGGCGGCGCGGCGGTGCACTACGCCGCCTAGATCGTCACGGGTTCTTGAAGCGCGGCCCGGCATGGCCATTTCCCAATTGGGCCGATCTTGATTAAAATCGCGCGACGCACACGGACGAAAATACGAGGAAAAAGAAATGCCGGGGCCGCTGGATGGAATTCGGGTGATCGATCTGACCTCCATGGTCTCCGGGCCCTTGGGGGCCATGATCTTGGCCGATCAGGGGGTCGACGTGATCAAGGTGGAGGCGCCGCAGGGCGATGCCAGCCGGGCGGTGGCGACCCGGCGGGGCGGCTTTTCCGCGTCCTTTTTGAACAACAACCGCAACAAGCGCTCCATTGTCCTGGACCTGAAAAAGCCCGGCGGCAGGGACGCCCTGCTACGGCTGTTTGCCGGTGCGGATGTGGTGATGCAGAACTTCCGGCCCGGCGTGGTGGAACGTCTGGGGATCGACTACCCGGCGGCCAAGGCGGTCAATCCGGGGGTCATCTATGCCTCCATCACCGGCTTTGGCGAAGCCGGGCCCTATGCCCACAAGCCGGTGTTCGACCCGCTGATCCAGTCCCTGTCCGGGCTGACGTCGGTGCAGGCCAACGCCAAGACCGGGCGGCCGGGGCTGATCCGCACCATCCTGCCGGACAAGCTGACCGGCTTTACCGTGGCCCAGGCCATCACGGCGGCCTTGTTTGCCCGCTCCCGCAGCGGCGAGGGCCAGCACATTCGCCTGTCCATGCTGGACACGGTGATCCACTTTTTGTGGTCCTCGGACATGGGCGGGCACACCTTCGTGGGCGACGAGACGGCCCAGGAGACGGCGCAGAGCTTTATAGACCTGATCTATGAAACCGCCGACGGCTATATTTCGGTGGCGGCTTTTCGGCGGGTGGACTGGGAAAAGCTGGCCGATGCCTGCGAACGGCCGGAATGGAAGACCGACCCGCGCTTTCTCGATGCGGTCGGTCTGGAGGAGTACAAACCCGAGCGCTTGGAGCTGACCCAAGAGGCCCTTTTGACCCGCGGCAGCGCCGAGTGGATCGCGCGGTTTGACCAATATGACGTGCCCTGTGCCCCGGTGCTGACCCGCCGGGAGATGATCGGCCATCCCCAGATCGCGGCCAACGAGCTGATCATCGAGATCGACCACCCCCAGGCGGGGCGCCTGCGCCAGACCCGCAGCCCGGCCCGCTTCGAGGGCACGCCGGCCGAACAGCGCCGGGGCGGTCCCCTCTTGGGCGGTCACACGGCCGAGGTCCTGCGGGAGGCCGGCTTGAGCGATCAGGAAGTGCAAGCCCTGCTGGACAGCGGCGCGGCGGTGGCGGCGGCGTCCTGAGGACGCGCCCGATGATGAGGTGAGGACCCTTTGAGATGATCGACTTTTACTACTGGCCCACGCCCAACGGTTGGAAGGTGGCCATCCTGCTGGAAGAGCTGGCCTTGCCCTATACCTTGATCCCGGTGAACATCGGCAAGGGCGACCAGTTCACGCCCGAATTTCTGGCCCTTAATCCCAACCACCGCATGCCGGTCATCGTGGACCACGACGTGGCGGGAGACCCCGTCCCGGTTTTTGAATCCGGCGCGATCATGCACTACCTGGCGGACAAGTACGGGAAATTCATGCCCCAGGACCCCCTGGGCCGAAAGGAAACGCTGGAGTGGCTGTTCTGGCAAGTGGGCAACCTGGGACCCATGGCGGGCCAGCACAGCCACTTTTTCAACTACGCGCCGGAGGGGGAAAAGCAGGAGGGCTATGGTTTTACCCGGTACAAAAATGAGTATCACCGGTGCTTGGGGGTGCTGGAGCGCCGCTTGACTGGCCGGGAATGGCTGGTGGGCGAGGCCTATAGCATCGCAGATATGATCAACTGGCCCTGGGTCCTGATCGCCAAGGCCATGGGCCAGCCCCTGGACGATTTCCCCAATGTGGCCCGTTGGCGCGCAGCCGTTAAGGCGCGGCCGGCGGTGCGGCGCGCCGTGGACCTGGGCAAGGAATTGCGCCGCTCGGCCCCGCCGGACGAAGAGGAACGCTCGCTGCTGTTCAATCAAACG
Source organism: Kiloniellaceae bacterium (assembly GCA_028280915.1). GTDB lineage: Bacteria > Pseudomonadota > Alphaproteobacteria > Kiloniellales > Kiloniellaceae > JANQKX01. Next base: position 5,221 of record JANQKX010000076.1, on the reverse strand, counting down.
GCCAACACCGCGACGGAACAAGCGTCGTGATACATGATTGGAAACGGGACCTGGCCGGGAGGTAGCCATGGATTTTGGGCCCTCGGCCAGGGTCGCGGAGATCTGCGGCCGCGTGCGGGACTTCATGGACCGGCACGTGCTGCCGGCGGAGGCCGAGTTCGACCGGCACATGGCGACCACGGATAATCGCTGGCGCACGCCGCCCGTGGTGGAGGATCTGAAACAAAAGGCCAAGGCCGAAGGCCTGTGGAACCTTTTTGCGCAGGACCCCGACATTGGCCCCGGCTTGAGCCATCTGGAGTATGCGCCGGTGGCGGAGATCATGGGCCGGGTTTGGTGGGCGCCGGAGGTTTTCAACTGCAACGCCCCCGATACGGGCAACATGGAAACCCTGCTGCGCTATGGCAGCCCGGCCCAGAAAGAGCGCTGGCTGCCCCGCCTTTTGGCCGGGGAGATCCGCTCCGGCTTTGCCATGACCGAGCCCGACGTGGCGTCGTCGGACGCGACGAACATCCAGTGCGCCATCCGCCGTGACGGCGGGGACTATGTGATCGATGGCCGCAAGTGGTACACCACCGGGGCCATGCGCGAGAGCTGCGAGTTGCTCATCGTCATGGGCAAGACCGATCCGGACAACCCGGACCGGCATAAACAGCAATCCATGATCCTGGTGCCCAAGGACACGCCCGGCGTGACCTTGGTGCGCCACCTGACCACGCTGGGCTATGACGATGCCCCCTTTGGCGAGGCGGAAATTCTCTTCGAATCCGTTCGGGTGCCGGCCGAGAACCTTTTGCTGGGCGAGGGCCGGGGCTTCGAGATCGCGCAAGGGCGCCTGGGTCCGGGCCGCATTCACCACTGCATGCGCTTGGTCGGTGCCGCCCAACGGGCCTTGGAACTGATGCTGGACCGGGTGGAAGAGCGCCGCACCTTTGGCCGCAAGCTGAGCCAGCACCAGTCGGTGCGCGAGGATATCGCCAAGTCCTTTTGCGAGATCGAGCAAGCCCGCCTGCTCACCTTGAAGGCGGCGGCGAAAATGGACCGGGACGGCCCCAAGGCGGCGCGAGACCTGATCGCGGCCATCAAGATCGTGGCGCCCACCATGGCCCAGACCGTGATCGACCGGGCCATGCAGATTCACGGCGGCAAGGGATTGACCCAGGATTTGCCGCTCGCCAGCCTGTTCAACTATGCCCGGCAAATCCGTCTGGCAGATGGACCGGACCAGGTGCACATGATGGCGCTCGGCCGGCAACTGGTGCGGGACCATCATGCCCGGGCGGCCGAGAGCCAGAAGCATGACTAAGGGGGACATCTTGGATATGGGTCCGCTGGACTCATACTTGTCGGAACATGTCACCGGATTCAGCGGTCTTCGCGCGGTGGAAAAATTCGCCGTGGGTCAGTCCAATCCCACCTTCAAGCTGATCGCGGATAGCGGTGCTTATGTGTTGCGCCGTAAGCCGCCCGGGGAGCTGTTGAAATCGGCCCACGCGGTGGACCGGGAGTATCGGGTGCTCGTCGCCCTGGCTGGGAGCGGGGTGCCGGTGCCCCAAGTCCATCACCTATGTGGAGACGATGCCGTCATTGGCAGCATGTTCTATGTGATGGAATATGTGGAGGGCCGGGTTTTCACCGATCCCTTGCTGCCCGATCTGGATAAGACCACGCGGGGACGGCTTTATGACGAAATGAACCGGGTGCTGGCGGCCATTCACGATGTGGATCTGGACCAGGCCGGGCTGGCGGACTATGGCCGGCCGGGCAACTACTTCGAGCGCCAGTATACCCGCTGGACCCAGCAGTACCGGGCGTCGGAGACCGAAACCATTGCCCCCATGGAGGAGGTGATCGCCTGGCTGGACGCCAACATGGTGCCCGATGACGGGCGGCGGGCCCTGGTGCATGGGGACTACCGTCTGGACAACGTGATGTTCCATCGGACCGAGCCCCGAGCCGTGGCGGTGATGGATTGGGAGCTGTCCACCCTGGGCCATCCCTTCGCCGACCTGGCCTATCAATGCGCCGTGTGGCGCATGCCGCCCCACCCGGTGCTGAGCGGTTTCGGGGATGTGGATCGGACAGCCCAGGGGTTGCCCGACGAGGCGGACTATGTGGCGCGCTACTGCGCCCGCAGGGGGCTGTCGGACATGGCGAATTGGACCTTTTATCTGGTCTTCGGCCTGTTCCGCATCGCCGCCATCGTGCAGGGGGTGAAGAAGCGCGCCCTGATGGGAAATGCCTCCAGCGGGCGGGCCCTGGAAATTGGCGCGCTGACCGGGCCCTTGGCTGAAAAGGCTTGCGAGATTCTGACCAGCGAAGCCTGACTTTGGCGGGAATCTGTTTCGCCGGAGGGTTCGCCTGGGTCCGGTCGTAGTTGTCTTCCAAACGCACGATGTCGTCCTCGCCCAGATAACCGCCGGTCTGGATTTCCACGATGCGCAAGGGGATGCGGCCGGGATTGTGGTCCGCTTCGTTTTGCCGAGAATAAAAGACGGGAACGGGCATTTAGGTCATGAAAAAGCCTTGCCGGTGTTTTATACCGCGTGAGCGGCGGGCCGGCCCCGCCCATCGAGACCCCACCGGACGAGCCCTACCGGAACAAATCTCACTGAGCCAAGAGGAAGCGTGATGAACAACCGAGCCGATTTTAGGCATGACTTCGACCCGAGCATTTTGCGCGCCTATGACCTGCGCGGCGTCTTTGGCAAGACCTTGCATTCGGCCGATGCCCATGCCCTGGGCCGTGGTTTTGCCGCCCGCCTGCAAGAACAGGGCGGCCGGCGGGTGGCCGTGGGCTATGACGGGCGCTTGTCGTCGCCGGCACTGGAAGAGGCCCTCTGCCAAGGCTTGGCCGACGGCGGCATGACCGTGGTGCGCATCGGCCGAGGCCCCACACCCATGCTGTACTTCGCCACCCACACGCTGGACGTGGCCGGGGGCGTGATGGTCACCGGGTCCCACAACCCGCCGGATCACAACGGTTTTAAACTGGTGCTGGACAAAAAGCCGTTCTTCGGCGACGACATCGCCGCCCTGGGCGCGCGCTGCGCGGCGGGAATTGCGCCGGCCGCACGGGGGACCGTTGAAACGCAGAGCATCTTCGAGGCCTACGTGACGCGCTTGCTGGCGGATTTCCGGCCCGGCCGGGACCTGCGCGTCGCCTGGGACGCGGGCAACGGGGCCACCGGCGAGGTCATGGCCGCCTTGGCCGCCCGCCTGCCGGGGCGGCACTTTCTCCTCAACGAGACCATCGACGGGCATTTTCCCGTTCACCATCCCGATCCCACGGTGCCGGAAAACCTGATACAGCTGCAGGAACGGGTGACGGCCGAGGGCTGCGATGTGGGCATCGCTTTTGACGGGGACGGCGACCGCCTGGGCGTGGTGGACGAGGACGGCGAGATCATCTGGGGCGATCAGATGATGCTCTATTTCGCCCGGGAGATTCTGGCTGAACAGCCGGGGGCCACGATCATCGCCGACATCAAGGCCAGTCAGGTTCTGTGCGACGGCATTGCCCAGGCCGGCGGACGCCCCCTTATGTGGAAGACGGGGCATTCCATGATCAAGCACAAGATGGCGGTGGAAAAGGCTCCCTTCGCCGGCGAGATGTCGGCCCACTTGTTTTTCGCCGACCGATATTATGGCTTTGATGACGGCCTTTACGCCGCCCTGCGCCTGCTGAACCGCTTGGGCGAGGGTCCCCAAAGCCTGGGCGCCTTCCGCCAATCCTTGCCAGAGACCTTTGCCACGCCGGAACTGCGCTTCGACTGCCCGGACGACCGTAAAGAGGCCGTGGTGGCCCGGGTCAAGGCCCAGCTGCTCGAGGAAAAGGCGGACTTTTTGGATATCGACGGGGTCCGGGTCACCACCGCCCAGGGCTGGTGGCTGTTGCGTCCCTCAAACACCCAGCCGGTCCTGGTGGTGCGTTGCGAAGCGGGTTCGGCGGAGGCCTTGAGCGCTCTGCTGGGCGAAGTGCAACGGCGGCTGCGGTCCTGCGGGATCACGCCGCCCCAGTCGCTGTCACAGGCGTAAAACTTCTATCAAGGGGGGCAATCGACCCCCTTTACTCCGGGGGCAGACTCTGCCCGTAGGTGAGGATGTTCAGCACGGTTTGCGGATCCAGCACCCTGAGCGCCGGCATGTCGGCGTAGGTCTGGCCGTTCAGCACCTTGTGGGCGCCGCGCCAGGGGTTGTGGGTCAGGCTGGCACCGATGGTGTGGATGAAATTGTCCTCGCCGGTGATCCAGGCGCCGCCGTCATAGTCGTGACAGATGGCACAGACGGTCTGAAACACGCCCTTGCCCGCCTCTGCGTCCCCCTGGAACATGCCGCTGGCCGGGTCGATCCAGGCGGCGATGTCCGTCTGGCCCTTACTGACGAAGAGGGCGATGGCCCGGGCCGCGTCGTCGGGGATCAGATCCTGGCTATAACCATGGGTGTCGTCCCGCAGCACGGCCACGATGTCTTCCGGGGCCGCGCCCTGTTGACCGGCCAGGCTGGGCCCGCCGATGAAGCCGTAGCTCACCCGATAGGCGCCGTCGCCGCCCCGATAGTCCCAGCCGTGGCAGGTGACGCAGCGCCAGGTCTCCGCCCCTTCCAGGCGCCCGTCGGCCGGATAGGCGGGATGGGTGCCCGCCGGCGGCTCGTCCAGCAGCACCGCCCACCAGCGGTCATAAAGCCGCCCGCCATAGGCCAGCGTCCAAGCCTCGCTGGGGTCGTCGGGTTGGCCGAAGGCATAACTTTGATAATAGCCCCGGTCGTCGTCGGCCAATTCGTCAATACCCAAAACGGGGTCCGATTCACTGTCCTGGGCCCAGGCGCCGGAAGCGTTCGTGAGTGCCAGCAAAGCGGCGAAAAGCGTGACGGACGGACGAAAGATCTTCGCGAATGCCATGGGCCGGAAACCTCCTAAAGGATGAAGCGACCAATGGTCGATCTGGAGCGGCGATTCGGTCAATGATTCACATCAAAACGGGCGGGTATGCGCCGGCGGCGGCGGTTGGTGTTTTTTTGCGGCGGTTTCAGCCTTTGACTAGCCCAAAGAGCGCACTAGAATCAATCTTCTAGATCTTTCTTTTCTACAGGATCGGAAAAGATGGCGCCGATTGTATCCGCCTCACTCAGGTCCACATCCGTTAGATCAACTCCCCTGAGATCCGCCCCCCTGAGATCCGCCCCCCTGAGATCCGCCCCCCTGAGATCCGCCCCCCTGAGA
>JANQKX010000058.1 GCA_028280915.1 Kiloniellaceae bacterium | reverse complement strand
ACGCCCGCGCCCGCGCGGTTCAACTGCCGGCCTGGAACGAGGCCCTGGGTTTGCCCCGCCCATGGGACCAGCAGTGGTCCCTGCGGTTGCAGCAGATTGTGGCCTATGAGACCGATCTTCTGGAATTCGGCGACTTGTTCGACGGCTCGCCGGTGGTGGACGCCAAGGTGCAGGCCCTGATCGACGAGGCGTCTAAGGAACTGGCGGAAATCGAGCGTCTGGGCGGGGCCGTGCGGGCCGTGGACAGCGCCTACATGAAGGACCGCCTGGTGGAAAGCGCCACCCGCCGATTCCAAGCCATCGAGGCGGGGGATCAAACCGTCATCGGGGTCAATGCCTACGAAAACAGCGAGCCCTCGCCCCTGACGGCGGGCGGTGACGGCGGGTTCATGTCTGCGGACGCGGACGCGGAAAGCGCCCAGTTGGTCCGTCTCAAGGAATGGCGTGCCGCGCGGGACGACGGCGCGGTGTCGGAAGCTCTATCGGCCCTCAAAGCGGCCGCGGCGGGCAGCGATAACATCATGGAGCCCTCCATCGCCTGTGCCCGGGCCGGGGTCACCACCGGCGAGTGGGCCCAGGCCCTGCGAGACATCTTCGGCGAATACCGGGCGCCCACCGGCGTGGGCAAGGCCAGCGTGACCGAGGGCGGTGATGAATTGGCCGCCGTGCAAGGCGCGGTCGGGGCCGTGTCCGACCGCCTGGGGCGCCGCCTCAAGATCCTGGTGGGCAAGCCGGGCTTGGACGGCCACTCCAATGGGGCCGAGCAGATCGCCGTGCGGGCCCGGGACGCGGGCTTCGAGGTGGTTTATGAAGGCATCCGCCTGACCCCGGAGCAAATCGCCAACGCGGCCCTGGAAGAGGGGGTGCACGTTATTGGCCTCTCCATTCTCTCCGGCTCCCACCTGCCTTTGGTGACCGAGGTGCTCGAGCGCCTGTCCCTCATGGGCATCGCCGACGTACCGGTGGTGGTTGGTGGCATCATCCCGCCCGAGGATGCGCAAAACCTGCAAAAAGCCGGTGTCGCGGCGGTCTATACCCCCAAGGACTATGATCTGACCGGCATTTTGGCCGACATCGTGGCCATCGTCGACCGGACACATCAAGACGCGGCTTAGAGCGTAGGCGCCTAAGTCAGCCAGCGGGTGATGATCTCGATAAAGCCCTTGATCACAGCGGCATTCATAATGTCGATGAAAAAGGCGCCGACCAGGGGGATGACCAGGAAGGCTAGGGGCGAGGGGCCGAAGCGCCGCGCCAGGGCGTCCATGTTGGCGATGGCCACCGGGGTCGCGCCCAGACCCAGGCCCACGAAGCCGGCGGAAATCACGCAGGCGTCGTAGTTGCGCCCCGTGAACTGGAACACCACGAAGACCGCAAAGGCCGTCATCACCAAGACCTGAGCCACCAGGACCAGGAAGATGGGCGCCGCCGCCTCGGCCAGGGTCCAGAGCTTCATGTTGATCAGGCTCATGCTGAGGAAGACGTTCAGGCTGACCTCGCCGAATTTCTCGATGGTGGCGGGCTGAATTTCAATATCGGCGATGTCGGCCAGATTGGTGATGATGATCCCCACCAGCATGGAGGTGAGAAAGCCCGGCAGGAGGAAGCCCTTGTTGGACAGAAACTCGTTCACCAGGCTGCCCAGCACCACGCAGATGGCCAATACCAGCAAGGCCGTCAGAATGGACAAGAGATCGCCGGGGTCCCGCCGGGTGGTTTGTTTCGGCTGCAAGGCGGCTTCGTGGGCCGCCACCCCTTCCGGGTCGGGTCCGGAAATGCGATAGGCCCGCATCAGCAAACGGGCCACCGGGCCGCCCAGCATGCCACCGGCGATCAGCCCGAAGGTGGCAAAGGCAATGCCGATATCCGACGCGCCGGCAAAGCCCGCATTCTCCGCCTCCGCGCCCCAGGGGATGGCCGTGCCATGACCGCCGGCAAAGGACACGCTGCCGCCCATCAGCCCCATGCCGGGATGAACGCCCATGAGCACGGCGAGGCTGACGCCGGTGACGTCCTGCAACACCAGGAAAATCCCCGCGATGACGACCAAGACGACCAGGATGCGCCCACCGACGATCAGGGTGGAGATCTTGGCGGCCAGGCCGACGGTGCTGAAAAAGACCAGCAGCAGGATATCCCGCAGCTTCATGTCGAACTCGATCTCGACCGCGAAAAGGTCGCGGAAGAGCAGGACCAGAAGCGAGCACACCAACCCGCCGGACACCGCCGGCGGGATGAAATTCTTGCGCAAAAAAGCAACACGGGAATTCAAAAACAGGCCGATATAAAGCGCGAAAATGCTAACGATCAGCACGTCCAGCGGGCGCAGGGTCACCGCCGTCATTGCCTCAGTTTCCACGCGCCTGCTCCTTCCCGTCTCAAACGCCCCCTTTTGTGAGTTGATTGGGGGCTCCGACAATTCGTTAAGCTATATCATTTACTTAACGAACGCGACCCCCAATTGCCGGACTGGTTGGGAAGGCGGGATTCTTGTGAAAACTACCGAAATCTAAGCGATCCAAGGTGAGGCCGCACCCGGTTCGATGGTTGTCTAGGTCCAGGCGGCGTAGGGCGGGGCGGGATCGTATTCCATGGCCTTTTGTGTCTCCCGGGCCAGGGTCACCCCGTGCATCTGGCCGGTCAGCCATAGGGCCATGTCGATGCCGGCCGAGACCCCTGCGGCCGTGAGCAGATTGCCGTCGCGCACGTATCGATAGCCGCTGAGCAACTCACCGGCGAGGCCCAGTTTCTTGAATTCGTCGACGGCTTGCCAATGGGTGGTGAGCCGCTTGCCGGCGGTCAGGCCTGCGGCGGCCAGCACGAAGGACCCGGTGCACACGCTGGTGATCCAAGTGCAATCCCGGGCCGCGGTAGAGACCCAGTCCAAGACCGCCCTGTCCTGGACCAGTGCGCGGGTGCCCTGGCCGCCGGGCACGCAGATCACGTCCAGCGCGGGCGCTGATGTCATGGGCAGGGTCTGGGCAATCTTCATGCCCTTGGCGCCGGCAGTCTCCCCACCATTGGGAGAGAGCAGTAGAACCCGATTAGGCTCTTCCCTGCCGTTTTCCGCCGCGACTTCGTTGGTCATGGTGAACACTTCAAAAGGGCCGACGAAGTCCAGTTCCTCGGCGCCGTCGAACAATAAAAGGCCAATGGTCGTTTGTGTCATCGCAGTGTTCCTTTTTCTATCTAGCGGGCGGCGGTGCGGAAGCGCTCCCGGTAGGCGGAGGGGCTGATGCCCAGGTGGCGTTGGAACAGGCGACGCAGCACCTCGGGGGATTTCAGCCCGCTGTCCTGGGCCAGCTGTTCCAAAGTGATGTCCTGGCGTTCCAAGCGTTGCCGGCAGAAATCCAAGCGGCGCTGTTCCACGAAGCGCGCCGGGCTGACGCCGGTTTGCTCGACAAAGCGTCGGGCGAAGTTGCGTTCGCTCATGGCGCAGCGCCGGGCCAGCGCCGTGATGCTCAGGTTGGCCGCCGGGTTCTGCTCGATCCAGGCCACCAGGCTGTCCAGGCGACGATCATTGGGCCGGCGCGCCGGCAAAAGGCGGGAAAACTGCGCTTGGCCGCCGGGGCGCTGCATGTAGACCACCAGATCCCGGGCCGCGGCCAGGGCGACCTCCCGGCCCAGATCCTCTTCCACCAGCGCCAGGGTCAAATCGATGCCCGTGGTGACCCCGGCCGAGGTCCAAATCGTGCCATCGCGCACATAGATGGCATCCCGTTCCACCAGAATTCGGGGAAACTGCGCCGCCAGAAGATCAAGGGACTCCCAGTGGGTGGTGGCCCGGCGGCCCTGCAAAAGGCCCGCCTCGGCCAGTAAAAAAGTGCCGCTGCAGACGGACACCACCCGGCGCGCCCGGGCCGCGGCCCGGCGCACGAAGGCGATGATGTGCGGGTTCTTGCGGGCCGCCATCACGCCGCAACCGCCGGCCACGACCAGGGTATCAAGGCCTGCCAGTTCCTTGGTGGAAACATCGTCGATCGTGCGATCCACATGGAGCTTGGCGGGCCCGCTGGTTTGCAAGGCGCCACCACGAGGCGCCACCACAAAGGACCGGTAGTGAGGCGCGGGCAGGTGCCCGTTGGCCTTGTCGAACACTTCGAGCGGTCCGGTCACGTCCAGGACCTGAACCTGGTCATAGGCCAATACGGCCACGTTGCGGTGTTCTTGGCGACGCTGTGTCATGGGGCCAAGGTAGAGGATCACCAATTTGGCATAAAGGACAATGATCCCACGATTCACGCCAAACAGCGATCTGGACAACGGCAACCGGATCGTTAGGGTCTGTCTTTGCTTTTTCGGATGTCCCGGGCCCGTCGCAGAGAGGCAGAGGACATTGGGCGATCATCAAGGAGTGCAAATGGAAATTCGCGAAAGCCGGCCGGCGGATCTGGCCACACTGGAAAGCATCTATGCGGCGGCCTTTCCCGACGAAGATCTCCTGCCCCTCCTGCGCGCGCTCTTGCGGGAGACGGACGCGGTTTTGTCCCTCGTCGCCGAGGAAGACAGTCATCTTGTCGGCCATGTGGCTTTTACCTGGTGCGACGTTGCAGGGCAGGCCGGCAAGGCCGTTCTGCTCGGGCCCTTGGCGGTGACGCCCGCGCGGCAAAGGCAGGGGATTGGCGGGACCCTGGTGCGCGCGGGCCTGGAACGCTTGAAGAAATCCGGGGCCGCCCAGGTCCATGTGCTGGGCGATCCGGCCTACTACGGGCGTTTCGGCTTTCAGGCTGATGGGACTGTTGCCCCGCCCTATGCGATCCCGGCGGAATGGGCGCCGGCCTGGCAAAGCCTTGATTTGATTGACGGCCAAGCATTGCTGGCCGGCAAGCTCGGGGTGCCCGGCCCCTGGCGCGATCCGGCCTTGTGGGCCCCCTGATGTCCCCTTTTGTTGACGCAACGCAGCATTTTCGGGTATAGTATCCGGGTTATGCAGAGTCGCACTCTATTTGGCGCCATTGGGCGAATTAGCGACCCGGCCCCCAAGGGGTAGCCGGGAGCTTTTTTTCGCCTTTTTGATCATTGCCAAATAGGAGTGCAGCCATGTCTGCGTTCGTCTCTTCTCATTCGGTCTCTGTCCATTCCGCCTCTACCCAGTCCGGGTCTTCTCAGCCTGTTGCCGCCATGGCGCTTGCCGCGCCGCCTATGCCGGGCACCAAGGCCCGTGCCCAACAGGTGTTCTGTTTTTCCGTTCAAGCCGAAGCCGATCCCGGGGTGATGCCCCGGGTCCTGGCCCTTTTTGCCAAGCGCAACCTGGTGCCCCATCGCTGGCACAGCCAGGTGACGGGTCCGCGGGCCCGGGACCTTTCCATCGACATCCAGGTGGTGGGCCTGGCGGCGGACCGGGTGGCTTATGTTGCGGATTGCCTGCGTCAGCTGCATTATGTGGACTCCGTTTTGACCTCTGAACTGCAAGGTCTATGAGCCCACCCGATCCTTTGAGTTGACCCATGAGCCTTCTTGCGCGGGTGCAAACCTGCCGCCGCTGGGACCCCGCGGCATACCGCCCGTTTTTGATTGACGGGCGGCTTTATGGCCGCATTCGGCAGAATTTGGCCGAACGGCTGCGCGGGTTTCCCGCCGTCTTCGAGGTTACCGACGACGCGGTGGCCTTGGCCGCGTCCCTGGATTCCTTCGAGGCCCGCAGTGCGGCGGTCGCCGAGGTGGCGGCGGTCTTGCGTGAAGAGGGCGAAATCCGCATCTGGCGGGATGAATTTTACCCCATCACCCGGCGCTGGGGGGCGGCACCCGAATTGAAGATGGAGCGGGGTGCTGTCCCCGACTTCGGCGTGCGGGCCTTCGGCGTGCACATGAACGGCTTGGTGCAAAAGGCCGACGGCCTCCATCTCTGGGTCGCCCGCCGGTCTCTGACCAAACCGACCGCGCCGGGCAAGCTGGACCACCTGGTGGCCGGCGGTCAGCCCCACGGCATGGGCATCCTGCAAAACTTGATCAAGGAATGCGGGGAGGAAGCGGGCATTCCGCCCGACCTGGCCCGCCAAGCCTGCCCCGTGGGGGCGCTCAGTTATCTCTGCGTCCAGCCCGACGGGCTGCGCGACGATATCTGCTTTGTCTATGACCTTTTCCTGCCCGAGGAATTCGAGCCCCGGAATACGGACGGGGAGGTGGAAGACTTTTTCCTGTGGCCCATGGCCCAGGTCATGGAAACCATCGCCGCCGGGGAAGATTTCAAATTCAACTGCGCCCTGGTGATCATCGATCTCTTTGTCCGCCGCGGATACCTCACGCCCGACGACCCGGACTACCAGGAGATCGTCGCCGGGCTTCATCTGCCCGATTGAAGGCGGGGCCGCCCTTAGCCCTTCGCGGCAAGACTGTCCAGGTAGTCCCGATGAAAGCGCAGGTAGCCCTGTTCGGTCACCTTTAGATGGGGCCGGGTCAGGGCATGGAATTGGGGCAGCCTGTGAAAGGGGACCGCTGGATAGGCGTGATGCTCGGCGTGAAACGGCATGTTCCAGGCGATGCGTCGGATCAAGCCGTTGGTACGGGTGGTGCGACTATTGGCGAACATGTTGGGGACCGAGGGGCAGAGCCCGTGCTCGGCCAGTAGGTAAAGCCGTAAGAAGGGCTGGCCCAATAAGAGGGGCACCAGCCAAACATACACCACGGTGGTGCCACCCATGCCCACGGACACCACGGCGACAGCCAGGTAGCCCAGCAGCATGAGTCTTGCCTCTTGGGCCACCTTTCCCCGCCCCCTTTGCGACACAAACGAATCGTCGCAGCGACCCGCTGCGTTGCGCAGCAAAACCCGGAGATGAGACCCCCATACCGGCAGGCCGGTCAGGTGCCAGAGATAAGCCGCCAGAGTCCGGGGCTTGGGTGCCGCCAGCTCCGGATCCCGGTCCGGGTCGTTGGTGTGGCGGTGGTGGGCGAAGTGAAAGGCGCGGAACCACTCCGGCGGCAAGATGATCAAAAAACCGCAGATCCAGGCCACGGCCTTGTTAAGCCACAGGGACATAAAAGGGGTCCGGTGACTGGTTTCGTGCAGCAGGGTGAACAGAAAAACGAGCAACACCCCTTGGGGCAGCATCAGCACGGGCCAAAATGGTACCTGCATGGCGATCAGACCGCCCAGCAAAACAATCAGGCCGCCGTGAAACGCCAGGTTGGCCAAACCCGCCCGGTCGGACTTGCGGGTCAGCAGGTCCCGCTGCGCCGCTGTAAGGCCGCGCAGCAGGGTATGGTGATCGACGGGCACCGCTGTGCCATTTGTTTCCGCGCGGGGCTGAACGGTCATGGGATCAGGTCCTTGAAGGGTTGGTCGCACTCTAATGAACAAAAATTCTTATTAAAAATGAGAAGAAATGTTGATATAGATAGTTTTTCTTTTGAATAGAGTTGCTATGTCCGCGCCACCCTCCCTGAAGGGTCTTCAGGCCTTTGAAGCCGCCGCGCGCCGGGGCAGTTTTGCCGCCGCGGCGGAGGAGTTGTCGGTGACCCCGGCCGCCGTCAGTCAATCGGTTCGCGGCCTCGAGGCTCAGTTGGGCCGCGCCCTTTTTCACCGGGTCAACCGGGGCATCACCCTGACCGAGGCGGGCCGGGAGGCCCTGCCCCGGCTCACCGCGGCGTTCGAGGAATTGCACGGGGTGGCGCGGCTCTTGGCGGGTGCGCGCGGGCAGTCCCGCTTGGTGGTTTCCGTACCTCCCTCCGTGGCGTCCGGCTGGCTTTCCACCCGCCTGGCAGATTTCCTTGCCCGCCACGGGCCCTGCGACCTGGCGCTGCGGGGTGAGGAAGATCCGGTCGATTTCGACCGCAACAGCATCGACCTGCGCATGACCTATGGGGCCTTTCACTATCCGCAGATGACCACGGAGGCGATGGTCACGGACCGGGCCTTTCCGGTCTGTTCGCCCGGTTTCAAGAACCGCCGTGGGCCCCTTACCGGTCCTTCCGACCTCATGGGCGCGCCCCTCATTCACACAGACTGGGGGCCGGTCGCCGCGTCCTTTCCCAGCTGGCGCAGTTGGTTCGAGGCGGCGGGCGTTTCCGTCAACCGCCGGGTGGAGCGGGGCCTCAGTGCCAGTTCATCCCAAGCGGCCATCGATCTGGCGGT
>JANQKX010000719.1 GCA_028280915.1 Kiloniellaceae bacterium | reverse complement strand
TGCTGCGGCATGCCCCAGTTCGAGCGGGGCGACTTGGACAAGGTTGCCGAGGCCGCCCGGCGGGTGGCAGGCGAGATGGCCGCCTGGATCGACCGGGGTTACGATGTGATCGCCCTGACGCCGTCCTGCGCTTTGATGCTGAAGTTCGAGTGGCCCTTGCTGCTGCCCGAGGACAAGGCCGTGCAGCGCTTGTCGGAGGCTACTTTCGACATCACCCAATACATTGTGGACATCGCCAACAAGGAGGGCCTTGCCGACGGTCTGCAGCCCCTTGGCGGCGATGTGGCCCTGCACATGGCCTGCCATGCCCGGGCGCAAAACATCGGCGCCAAGGCGGCGGAGATGATGCGCATGGTGCCCGATACCTCCGTGAAGGTGATCGAGCGTTGCTCGGGCCACGGCGGGTCCTGGGGCATCTTCAAGCAGAATTTTGAAACCGCCATCAAGGTAGGGCGTACGGCGGCGCGGCAAGCGGCCACCGCGGCCCAGGCCGCGTCGGAGAAGTCGGGCGGCACTGCTTTCATTGCCTCGGAATGCCCCCTGGCCGCAGAGCACCTTCTGCAGGGAATCGAGCGTTTGAAGATGGACAACAAGCCCGAGATCGAACACGCGCCCCATCCCATCGAACTTTTTGCCAAGGCCTATGGCTTAAGCACCTGACTTGCGGGGCGCCATGCCACGCGGCGCCCCCATAGGAGATGACACATGTCCGGTAAACGCGAAATCACTCCCGATGATCTGATGCCCATCGAGGCCTATGAGGCCGACCGCAAGGCCATCAAGGCGGATATCATCAAGATGAAAAAGCACCGCCGCCAGGAAGTGGGGCCGGTCTGCTGCTTTTATTTTGAAAACTACGACACCATGTGGCTGCAGGTGCAAGAGATGCTCTATATCGAGCGCGGCGGCCAGGAGCAGATTGAAGACGAGCTATCCGCTTACAATCCCCTGATCCCCAACGGCTCGGAACTCACCGCGACGGTGATGTTCGAAATTGACGAGCCCGACCGCCGGGCCCGATTTTTGGCCAAGCTGGGCGGTGTGGAGGAAACGGCTTTCCTGAAATTCGGCGATGAGATGGTTAAGGGCTTGCCGGAGGCCGACGTGGATCGGACCACAGCGGACGGCAAGGCCTCGGCGGTGCAGTTCCTCCACTTTCCCTTCACCCCAGCGCAAGCCGCCGCCTTCAAAGAGGCGGACCAGCAGGTGATCCTGGGCTTCGATCACCCATCCTATCGCCACATGGCGGTGATGTCGGAGGAGACCCGGGCGGCCCTGGCCCAGGACCTGGATTGATTTGGACGGATCTGGGTTGATTTGAGCCGGGACCGGCAAAGCGGTCAATCGACCTGGACGCCGAAGAACTCGCTGGTCTTTAGCCAGCCGGCATGGCCGTTCACTTTAACCCGGCACCAGCTGTCTTGGCAGTCCCCCAGATTGGCGATGACACCCTCTTCCAGATAAGCGATGCCGCCCGAGCCCTCGGACGGCGATTGACGCAGCAGGCGGTGGCCGCCGGTCACCAAAAGGGTGCGTTTGCCCTGCACCATGGACTGGTGCACCCAGCCCGTGGTGCCCTGCCAATCCCGGACGCGGCGCCAGGTTTCGAACTCGTCAATGATCTGGACCGGAAAACCCCGCCGCTTGTAGACCCAATCGATGGGGTAGCGCACGCCCGGACCGGTGCGCAGGTTCACCTCGGCGGCGCGAAAACTCACAAAACGGGGCAAGGGCAGGCCGGTGCGGCCCGGTATCTGTTTGGCGCTGGGGACGCCCTGCTTGTTTGCCTGTTGGGCTGGGGTGTTCGGCGCCTGGGCATGTATTGGCGTCATAGCAGCAAAGAATGCCGATAAGGCGATGCCGGCGGAAACAAATCCGAGGAAGACAAAGGGTGCCAAAAGCTTGCGCATGAGCGGGCCTTTCTGCCGCCAAATTCGGACCGATGAGTTACCATACCACCGGTGGCGATGCCGGTACCGAACCCGGCCGGGGTCACCGCGACTCCGATCGGGCGGCGAATCGCAATTCAGTCTTTTAAATCGAAGCTGTCCCCCTGGACAAGTCCGCCATGGTTCGCTATGGCAAGCGGGCGGGTTTGTCGAGGTCGAGAGTGGCTTTAGCTCCCTTCAAATGGCCCGTGCGCAAGAATATGAGATTGAGATAAAGTAAGCTCAGGCAAACCTTGATGGCCCCGGGCACCCCTGCCGAAGGCCCCACGTGGAAGTGACGTTATGACCCAGAAAAAGCCACGCGTGATCGTGACCCGCCGATTGCCCGATGTCATCGAAACCCGGATGATGGAGCTGTTTGATTGCAAGCTCAACCTGGAAGACAAACCCATGAGCCAGGAGGAGCTGATTCGGGCGGTCAAGGAAGCCGATGTGCTGGTGCCCACCCTGACGGACCGGATTGACGCCGGCCTGTTGTCTCAGGCCGGGCCGCAACTGCGCCTGGTGGCGTCCTTCGGGACCGGGGTTGATCACATCGACCTGAAAACCGCCCGTCAGCGGGGCATCACCGTGACCAACACGCCCGGGGTTTTGACCGAGGACACGGCGGACATGACCATGGCGCTCATGCTGTCGGTGCCGCGCCGCCTTTCGGAGGGCGAGCGTTTGGTGCGCCGGGGCGATTGGGCCGGCTGGAGCCCCACGGGCATGCTGGGCCACCGCATCAACGGCAAGCGCTTGGGGATCATCGGCATGGGCCGCATCGGCCAAGCCGTGGCGCGGCGGGCCCGGGGATTTGGCTTGTCCATCCACTACCACAACCGGCGCCGGGTGCACCCGGATGTGGAGCAGGAACTGGAGGCCACCTATTGGGAGAGCCTGGACCAGATGCTCTCGCGCATGGACATCATCTCGGT
>JANQKX010000702.1 GCA_028280915.1 Kiloniellaceae bacterium | reverse complement strand
AGGTGGTACCGGTTTCTTCCGGCTCCGGCAGGTTCAGCTGGCTGGCCGAGACGACGGTCACCGGAAAGCCGCGCAGCAGGTCGTCGATCTCCCGCACCTTGCCTGCGTTGTGACTGGCGATCACCAGGGTGTCGCCCGACTGCCATTTTCGCGCCGATGCCATGGGACAATCCCTATTTCGCTTCGGCCAGGGCTGCCGCTTGCAGCTCGGCCAGGGCCTGGGTACCTTTTTCCGCTAGGGTCAAAAGCTCGTCAAAGGCCGCGCGGGAGAAGGGATGCTTTTCCGCTGTGCCCTGCACCTCCACAATGCCGCCGCTGCCGGTCAGCACGAAGTTGGCGTCCGCCTGGGCGTTGGAATCCTCGTCATAGTCCAGATCCAGGACCGCAGTGTCCCCGTAGAGGCCGCAGGAAATGGCGGAAACGGAATCGGTGAGGGGGCTCTTTGCAATGGCGCCCATGCCCTGCAGGTGCGCAAAAGCCTGGGCCAAGGCCACGTAACCGCCGGTGATGGCCGCCGTGCGGGTGCCGCCGTCGGCCTGAAGCACGTCGCAGTCGACCCGGATCAGGCGCTCGCCGAAGCCTTCCAGATTGGTTACCGCGCGCAGGGCGCGGCCGATCAGGCGCTGGATTTCCTGGGTCCGGCCCGATTGCTTGCCGCGGGCCGCCTCCCGGTCGCCCCGGCTATGGGTGGCGCGGGGCAGCATGCCGTATTCGGCGGTGACCCAGCCTTGGCCCGAGTTGCGCAGCCAGGCCGGCAGGCTGGTGCCCACCGAGGCCGTGCAGAGCACATGGGTATGGCCGAAGCGCACCAAACAGGAGCCTTCGGCATAACGGTTCACATTGGTTTCCAGCACCACGGGGCGCAGTTCGTCGTTGGCTCGGCCGGAAGGGCGCATGGTATCCTCGGCGGTTGGGTGATTGGGATCTTGCGGCGGCGCGGGCAAGCTAGCCGAACGCCTCCACGCCGTCCAGTGTCCCGATATAGCTTTGACCTTAAGACCTGTCGTTGACCGCAAGTAAGGTCGGACCTACATTTCAGGAGCCATGAGCAGCAACGCCAAAACGCCCCCGTCCGGCCCCCAGATTAAGGACCTGAGCGAGCGATCTCGGGAGATTTTCCGTCGCATCGTGGATGCCTATGTGGAAACGGGCGAGCCCATCGGATCGCGGACCCTCTCCCGGGACAAGAGCATCGGGGTATCGCCGGCGACGATCCGAAACGTGATGGCCGACTTGGAAGACCTGGGCCTATTGTTTTCGCCCCATACCTCCGCGGGGCGCCTGCCCACGGAGCTGGGTTTGCGCTTGTTCGTGGACGGTTTGCTGGAGTTGGGCAATCTGACCCAGGCCGAGCGGGCTCAGATCGAAGGGCAATGCGCCGGGGCGGGCAAGTCCATGCCCCAGGTCCTGGAAGACGCCATCGGTATGGTCTCGGGTTTGTCCCGCTGTGCCGGTTTGGTGGTTGCGCCCAAGACCAGCGAGCCCTTGAAGCATATCGAGTTTGTGTCCTTGGGGCCCGGCCGGGCCTTGGTTGTGTTGGTCTTGGCCTCGGGTTTGGTGGAAAACCGTCTGATCGACGTGCCCATGGGCCTGCCCGCGGCCTCTCTGGTCGAGGCGACCAATTACCTGTCGTCGCGCCTGGTGGGCCGGACGCTGCAGGAGGCCGAGGCGGAGATTGCCGAGGAGCTGGCCTCGCAACGGGCCCAGCTCGACGCGCTGACCCGGCGCGTTGTGGAATCGGGCTTGGCCACCTATGTGGACAAGGACGCCGGTGACGGCATGGAAGGGGTGCTGATCGTACGCGGCCAGGCCCAGTTGCTGGAAGACGTGACGGCTCTCGAGGATCTGGAGCGGATTCGGGAAATCTTCGCCGCCCTTGAAACCAAGGAGGCGCTGTCACATCTGCTGAAGCTGACGGATACGGCCGAAGGGGTGCAGATCTTCATCGGGTCGGAAAGCCAGCTCTTTGGCGCCTCGGGCTGTTCGGTGGTCATGGCGCCCTACAGCAACTCGGGCCAGAACATCGTGGGCGCCGTGGGGGTCATCGGACCGACCCGTCTGAACTACGCGCGGATCGTTCCCATGGTGGACTACACCGCCAAGGTCATCAGCCGCTTGATCGGATGAACCGCAGCCCCTATTAAAGCCGCGGATTGGCGCCCAGCGGCGGCCCGGAAACGGTGATGTTTCCGGACAACGGAATTTTTTAAGGAGAGTGATCCAGAAATGGCTGAAACGGACAAGGAAAACCCGGCGCAAATGGCCGATAATCAGGGTGACAAACCCGAGCAGGCGTCCGGGTGGGGTCAAAACACCAGCGACGAGGGAGCGGACACACCTGGTGTCGAGGGGGTTCCCGAGGACGCCGAGGCCCAGATGGGCCGGGTCATCGACGC
>JANQKX010000022.1 GCA_028280915.1 Kiloniellaceae bacterium | reverse complement strand
CATCTCGGTGGCGGCGCTGCCGGCGCCGGGCTCGGTGATGCAGATGGCGGGCTTGTCGCCGCTCAGCACCAACTCGGCGGCCAAGGCCTTTTGCGCGTCATTGCCATAGGCCATGATGGCGCCCACCGCGCCCATGTTGGCTTCCACGGCGATGCGGCCGGTGACCCCGCAGACCTTGGCCATCTCCTCGATCACCAGCACGGCTTCCAGGTAGCCCAGGCCCGGGCCGCCTTGGTCCTTGGGGACGGTCAGACCGAAAAAGCCGGCCTCTGTCAGATCCCGGCAATTGTCCCAGGGATAGGCCTCGCTGCGGTCCACCTCCGCCGCGCGGGGGGCAATACGCTCCTGGGCCAGGGCGCGGGCCCGGTCGCGCAGGTCTTCTTGGGCGGCGGTGAGCTTGACCATGGCATTCTCCTGAAGGGGTTTGAGGACTTTGAGCCTATGGCAAATTTGTATCGATCACGGCGACAAGGCAAGCCCAAGCGTGCCGGTTCACACCAACAGTCCACTCGTCAGATGGCCGGCTGATGAAAAGCGCTCAAGCGAGCGTCTTTTGGCCCATGTTGATGAATTTGTCCCGGCGCTGCTGCCGCAGGATGGGGCCGTCGAGCTTCACCAGCTCCAAGAGGCCTTCCTCCAGGCAGTCGCCCAGGGCTTGGATGGTTTTTTCACGGCCGCGATGGGCCCCGCCCAGGGGTTCGTCGACGATCTTGTCGATCACCTCCAGTTTGAGCAGGTCCTGCGCCGTCAGCCGCAGGGCCTCCGCCGCCTCCGCCGCGTGCTCGGCCGAGCGCCACAGAATGGAGGCGCAGCCTTCCGGCGAGATCACCGAATAGATGGCGTGCTCCAGCATGTAGACCCGGTTGGCGGCGGCCAGGGCGATGGCGCCGCCCGAGCCGCCCTCGCCGATGACGGCCGAAATGAGCGGCACCTTGACCGAGAGGCACACCTCAATGGAGCGGGCAATGGCCTCGGCCTGGCCCCGTTCCTCGGCGCCGATGCCCGGATAGGCGCCGGCCGTGTCCACCAAGGTCAGGATGGGCAGTTGGAAGCGGTCGGCCAGCTGCATGAGCCGTTGGGCCTTGCGATAGCCCTCGGGCCGGGCCATGCCGAAGTTGTGGCGCACCCGGCTTTCCGTGTCCGCGCCCTTTTCCTGGCCGATCACCACCACCGAATAGCCGCGAAAGCGGCCGATGCCGCCCACGATGGCTAGATCGTCGGCGAAGGCCCGGTCGCCCGCTAGCGGATTAAAATCCTCGATCAAATCGGCGATGTAGTCGTTGCAGTGGGGCCGGTCGGGATGGCGGGCGACCTGGGTTTTCTGCCATGGGGTCAGCTTGGCGTAAGCCTGGCGCAGCAAGCGGTCCGCCTTGCTTTGCAGCTTGGTGACCTCCTCGGCGATGTTGATCTCGCCGTCGTCGGACAGATGACGCAGCTCTTCGATCTTGCCTTCGAGCTCGGCGATCGGCTTTTCGAATTCGAGGAAATTATGCATGGTCAACTGTTTAACACAGGGGACGGTGAAGGGCGATTCTTATTGCAACGCACAACTCACCCCCGGCCGGAGACCCATCCGACCGGGGGTGGTTTAGCGCTTAACGCACCGAGGTCTTAGCCGCTCTTGGCGATTTGGCGGGCCTTTTTGACCATGACCTCGGCCTGCTTGATGGAGGCGATGTCGATCAGGCGGCCGTCCAGGGAAACCGCGCCCTTGCCTTCCTTTTGCGCCTGTTTCATAGCTTTCAGGATGCGCTTGGCCTTGTCCACTTCCGCCTTGGAGGGGCTGTTGACCTCGTTGGCCAGGGCGATCTGGCTGGGATGGATGGCCCACTTGCCCTCGCAGCCCAGGACCGCGGCCCGGTTGGCCTGGGCGCGGAAGCCGTCGGGATCGGAGAAATCGCCGAAGGGCCCGTCGATGGGCCGCAGGCCATAGGCGCGGGCCGCCGCCACCATGCGGGCGATGGCGTAGTGCCACATATCGCCCCAGTGGTAGTCCCGGGGCTCGTCCCCTTCCGCGTCGGTGAGCACGCCGTAGAGGGCATTGGGGCCGCCGATCACCGTGGTCCGCGCCTTGGTGGAGGCGGCGTAGTCGGCGACGCCGAAGTGCAGGCTTTCGTTCCGCTTGGAGGCCTTGGCGATTTCGTCCACGTTGGCCATGCCCAAGGCGGTCTCGATGATCATTTCAAAGCCGATGCGCTTCTTGCGGCCCATGGCGTCTTCCGCCTGGGTCACCAGCATGTCCACCGCGTAGACGTCGGCGGCGGTGCCCACCTTGGGGATCATGATCAGGTCGAGACGGTCGCCGCCCTGCTCGATGAGGTCCACCACGTCCCGGTACATGTAATGGGTGTCCAGGCCGTTGATGCGCACGGACATGGTCTTGGTGCCCCAGTCGATGTCGTTCAGGGCCTCGATGATGTTTTTGCGGGCCTGGGGCTTGTCGTCGGGCGCCACGGCGTCTTCCAGATCCAGGAAGATCACGTCGGCGGCGGAGGCCGCGGCCTTCTCGAACAGGGCCGGATTGCTGCCCGGCACCGCCAATTCACTCCGGTTCAGGCGCGCGGGCGCCGGCTCGTAAACGGTAAAACTCATACTCTCCCCCTGATTGGCTGAAGAAATCGCGCTTGCTTTGGCGTTTCAAGACCATGATTCCGCCAAAGGTTCAAGGAATTTTGCCAAAGGCGCCAGGTGAAGTTTTGCCCCCATCCGACATCCCACAAAGATTTTTGGCCGGTTAGGGTTTTTGAACGGTTAGGGTTTTTGACCGGGCGTGGCGGCCTTGCTCTCTTCCGACAGGGGATGATGGGTGTGCACCAGAGCTTGCAGGCGGGCGTCAAGGACGTGGGTGTAGATCTGGGTGGTGGAGATGTCGGCGTGGCCCAGCAGCATCTGCACCGAGCGCAGATCGGCGCCGTGGTGCAGCAGGTGGCTGGCAAAGGCGGGGCGCAGCACGTGGGGCGAGACGCTGGCCGGGTTGAGGCGTGCGTCGAACGCCAGTTCCTTGAGCAATTGGGCGACCCGATGGCGGGTCAAGTGGCCGCTGCGCCCGCGGGAGGGGAACAGCCACTTGCAGTCGTCCGGCTTCACGCCCTTGGGCACAAAGTCTTTATAGTGTTTTAGATAGGCGCGCAGAGCGTCGTGGGCCGGCTCGCTGAGGGGCACCAGGCGTTCCTTGTTGCCCTTGCCCCGGACCGTCAGGAAGCGGGTCCGGCCGGCGGCCGCCGATTTGGGCAAGGCCACCAGCTCGGAAATCCGCAGGCCCGTGGCATAGAGGGTCTCCAACAAGGCGGTGAGGCGGGCGCCCTCGGCACCGGGGCGGTCCCGGGCCTCTTTGAGCAGCTTGTCCACCTCGGCTTCGGCCAGAACTTTCGGCAGGGACCGGCCCAGGCGCGGGCTGTCCAAGACCGCGGTCGGGTCATCCTCGCGCAGGCCGTCGCTGATCAGGAAGCGGTAAAACTGGCGCAGGCTCGACAGACGCCGCGCCGCCGTGCCCGCCGCCATACCCGCCTTGGACTGGGCGGCCAGGAAGGCGCGGATTTGGTCGCTGTCCACCCTTTCCAAGTCCCAGCGCCTTTTTTTCACGTAGCCGGTAAAAAGCGCCAGGTCGCGGCGATAGGCCTCGACCGTATTTTCCGCGGCGCCCCGTTCCACGATCAGCATCTCGAGAAAGGCCTCGATGAGGTGGTGGTTGTCGGTCCCTTTTCCTGGATTGGCCTTGCTTTTCATCTTGCGGTCACAGGCGACGGCGCTCAGATGCCGCTGGCGAGGGCGGCTTCGATGGCCAGCTCCCGGGCTTCCCGCGCCAAGCCGATTTGACTAAAGGCCGTCATGGATTGGGCAAAGGCGACCACCTGGTCGGCCGAGGGTCCGGCCTCGCCAATGAGACCCAGGATCGCCAAGAGGGATTCGCCGCGCTGGCCGCTGTTGCCCGCCTGCTGCAAGAGGAACAGCAGGGCCGAGTCGGAAAGGCTTTCACCGGCCGCGTTGGGCGAGGCGAGCGCACCCCAGGTCAGGGGGTCGGATTCGCCCAGGGTCTGGAAGGCGGCCAATAACAGACCCAATTGGGCCGCGATTTGCTCGGGGTCCCCGGCGGGGGCCTGGGTTTCCGCCCAGTCGGCCAGGCCTTGGGA
>JANQKX010000616.1 GCA_028280915.1 Kiloniellaceae bacterium | reverse complement strand
TTGCTGCCGGCGCCTTCCACGATGGTGGTCTCTTCCTTGGTCAGGATCACCTTCTTGGCGGTACCCAGCATGTCCAGGGTCACGCTCTCAAGCTTGATGCCCAGATCCTCGGAGATGACCTGACCGTCGGTCAGAACGGCAATGTCTTCCAACATGGCCTTGCGGCGGTCGCCGAAGCCCGGCGCCTTCACGGCGGCGACCTTCAGGCCGCCCCGCAGCTTGTTCACCACCAGGGTGGCGAGCGCCTCGCCTTCCACATCCTCGGCGATGATCAACAGCGGCCGGCTGGACTGCACCACGGCTTCCAAGATCGGCAGCATGGCCTGCAGGTTGGACAGCTTCTTTTCGTGGATCAGGATGTAGGGATCCTCCAGGATCGCCGTCATCTTGTCCGAATCGGTGACGAAGTACGGCGAGAGATAGCCTCGGTCGAACTGCATGCCCTCGACCACGTCCAATTCGGTGGCCAGGGACTTGGCTTCCTCGACGGTGATCACGCCTTCCTTACCGATGCGCTCCATGGCATGGGCCAGCATGTCGCCCACTTCGCTGTCGCCATTGGCGGAAATGGTGCCCACCTGGGCGATTTCCTCGCTGGACGAGATCTTCTTGGATTGCTTGTCCAACTGAGTGACCACCGCCTCGGTGGCCAACTCGATGCCGCGCCGCAGATCCATGGGGTTCATGCCGGCGGCAACCGCCTTGGCGCCTTCACGGACGATGGACTGGGCCAGCACCGTGGCCGTCGTGGTGCCGTCACCGGCGATGTCATTGGTCTTGGACGCGACCTCGCGCACCATGTGGGCGCCCATGTTCTCGAACTTGTCGGCAAGTTCGATTTCCTTGGCCACGGCCACACCGTCCTTGGTGATGCGCGGCGCGCCGAAGGATTTGTCGAGCACCACGTTGCGGCCTTTCGGGCCCAGGGTCACCTTGACCGCATCGGCCAGGATATCCACACCGGCCAGCATGCGCTGGCGGGCGTCGGAACTAAATTTGACCTCTTTTGCTGCCATTTTTGTCGGTTCCTCTTAAGCGGCTTTCTTGGACGTTTTTTTGATTTCGATCACGCCCATGATGTCGGATTCCTTCATGATCAAAAGATCCTCACCGGCGATGCGCACCTCGGTACCGGACCACTTGCCGAACAAAACACGGTCGCCGGCTTGCACGTCCAAAGCGACCTGCTTGCCGCTCTCGTCCCGCGCGCCGGGGCCAACGGCCACGACTTCACCCTCCATGGGTTTTTCCTTGGCGGTGTCGGGAATGATGATACCGCCCGCGGTTTTTTCTTCCGCGTCGATGCGGCGCACCACCACCCGGTCATGTAAAGGCCTGAATTTCATGATTTTATCCCCTGTTTAGGTTTAAAAACGTGATCCGGCCGCTCCCGCTTTCAAAAGCCGGGCGCGCGACCGAATGCCATGGTTCGCGTATTAGCACTCCATCCAGCAGAGTGCCAAGGCGTTCTGGATTTAGGCCCAAAGGAGATGAATTTCAAGCCGAACTTGTCGCAAAGGAGCCGGCTTTTCGAATTTAGTGGGAACCGCCCCGCGCGCGCCGTCTTTTTGCCGTTTCCCGCTCACTCACACTGCTTAATCACCATGCAGGTGCAAAAGCACTTCCCGGGCATGACCACGGGACCGGTGCTCGAAGAGATAAATCGCCTGCCAAGTGCCCAAGAGCAGGCGGCCGTCGGCCACGGGAACGGAAAGCGACGCCGAGGTTAAGGCGGAGCGGATGTGCGCCGGCATGTCATCCGGGCCTTCCTCGCTGTGTCGGTAGCGGGAATGGGACTGAGGCACCATGGCGTTGAAGAAATCCACCAAGTCCAGACGCACGTTGGGATCGGCGTTTTCCTGAATGATGAGGGAGGCGGAGGTGTGGCGGCAAAACACCGTCAGCAGACCGGCCTTGATGCCACCGGCTTGATCGGCGCATTCCCGCACCCAGGCCCGCGCCTGATCGGTAAAATCGAACAGGCCCTCGCCACGGGACCTCACCATTAAAGAGGTTTGAAAATGGGGCATGGGTCACCCTCATAACTTACCCTAGGCCTCATAGCTTACCCTAGGCGACGCGGGATCAGGGGCTGAGCTTGTCGGTCGGCCCCAAGGCGTCCAGCGCATCCAACAGGGTTTGAGCGTGCCCGTCGCCGGCTTCCAAGCCGCGCTCATACCACGACCGGGCCAGCTTGGCGTTGCCCAACTCCAGGCTCAGGCCCCGCGCCTCCAACTCCAAGGGGTCGTAGGTCTTGCCCATGGCCGTCTGGGCCGTGGCGCTGCCGAAAGCCACCGCCTCCTGATAGGCGGTGCGGGCCGCGCCCAGGTTCTTCAGCGCCAAATAAAGATCACCCCGCGCCACCAGATCCACCGCTGTGGTTTGATTGGCCGTGGTTTGATTGGGCGTGGTTTGGTTGGCCGGGACTGGGTCGGCTGTCTCTTGGGCCGCCGTGCTTTGGGCCGCCGTGGTCTGGGCCGGTGGCACAAGCGTCGTCTCGTCGGTTTCCCGGGGCGGCGGCGGCACCTGGAAGGTTTCTGCGTCCGGCGGCACCGTGTTCTCCGCCGTAACGGCGGGTGCAACGACCTGGACCGGATCAGACGTTGCCGCGGTTGAGGATGCAGTTGAGGGAGCGGGCGCCGGCTCTGTTTCGGCGGGTACCGCGGCAACGGATTCGGGCCGCGCCTCGGCGGGCCTTGAGTCCGGCGACGGCGCCGGTTCCGCCTGGGCGGTCACGGGCGTCTCCGACTCATCGAGACCCAGCGCGTCGTCCACCGTTTCCTCGACGGAGGCGACGAAGGTCTCGATATTGGCGCTCAGGGTCCGGGCCGACATATGGGGCCAGATGAACCACCCGCCCACGCCCACGGCGATCACCAAGCAGGCCGCCAGGCCCAAGGGTATCCACAAACGGCCGGCCCGGTTGGGTATCTCGGGCAAACCTTGGGCGAGATGCAAGTCCCTTTGGGGCAGATCCCTTTGGTGCAGGACGCCCGGGTAGGCCGGATCTTCTCCTCCCTGCCCATGGCCGGACGCCCCAAGGTGGCGCGGCGGTTGGCTCGGACGGGCAGGGAGGAGAAGATCCGGCCTACCCGGGCGT
>JANQKX010000596.1 GCA_028280915.1 Kiloniellaceae bacterium | reverse complement strand
GCCCAAATCGGCCCTTTGACCGTTTCACTGGTTGCGCTGCGGAATCGAAGCTGGCACCCTATATCTGGTGGTCGACGGTTTCGAATCTTCAATACCTTGGCAGGTACGCCATATCTTGGGGTACGCGACTTGTAAGGTCCATCCCTGGCAACTTGTCGGTTGGCAGTGACTTCGATGAAGCTCAGGGCGATCGGCTCTCGTCCATTCGAGGCCTTTTGTCTTGCTAGCGGTTCGACACCTAGAGGGGGACGGCCGAATGGCGCTGGTAGACTATTCTAGTGACTATGAGCTTTCAAAAAACCCACTGGACATCTTGGAGGAGCTGGTCGTCGCCAACGATTGGCGGTTTGAGCGCATAAATGACTGCGAACTGACCCTGGAGATCGGCGGCAGTTGGTGTAACTACGATATGTATTTTGTGTGGCAGGAAGAACTCTCGGCCATGTTCTTTTCCTGTCATTTCGATGTGCGGGTGGTCGACTCCCAGCAGCAGCGGGTTTATGAACTGGTGGGGCGGGTCAACGAGCGCCTTTGGCTGGGTCATTTTGATTTCCTGGCCGATCAGCAAACACCGATCTACCGGCACACCATCCCCATGCGGGGGCAGCGGGAGATTTCCGCCGAGCAGCTGGAGGATCTGGTGGACGCGGCCAGGTTCGAGTGTGAACGGTTTTATCCGGCCCTGCAGTCGGTGGTTTGGGGCGGCCAGCCGGTGCAGGACGCCCTGGCGGCGGCCATCATGGAGACCGTGGGAGAAGCCTAATGAACGTTGCCGAGGGCCTGCTTCTGGTGGGCTGCGGAAAAATGGGCGGTGCCTTGCTGGAAGGTTGGCTGGCCCAGGGTTTGCCGTCCGATGATGTCACCGTGGTCGAGCCCTACCGGGACGCTCTGGCGGCCCATCCGGAAATCCGCCATGTGCTGGATCCCAAGGACCCGCCCGCGGACATGCGCCCCAGCGTGGTGGTGCTGGCGGTGAAGCCGCAAATGATGGCCGAGGCGCTGCCCCACTACCAAGGTTATGTGCGCGAGGGCTGTGTCTTTTTGTCCGTGGCCGCGGGGACGACCATTGCCAACATGCACGCCGCCTTGGGAGAGGATGCGGTGATCGTCCGCGCCATGCCCAATACCCCGGCCGCCGTGGGCCGGGGCATGACGGTGCTCTGTGCCAACGACCGGGCGGGCGAAGCCCAAAAGATCCTCTGCCAGCTTTTGTTGTCCGGGGTGGGCAAGACCGCCTGGGTCGATGACGAGGCCTTGATGGACCCGGTCACCGGTGTTTCCGGCAGCGGACCGGCCTATGTGTTCTGGTTTGTGGAATGCCTGGCCCGCGCCGGCGTGGCGGCTGGCTTGCCGGAAGAAATGGCCATGACCCTGGCGCGGCAAACCGTGGTTGGGGCCGGCGAGTTGTTGAACCGCTCGGATCTGCCGGCCAGCCAACTGCGCATTAACGTGACCTCGCCCAAGGGGACCACCCACGAGGCGCTTCAGGTGCTCATGGCCGAGGATGGTCTGGAACCTCTGCTGACCCGGGCGGTGGAGGCCGCGAGCCGGCGCAGCCGCGAATTGGCGGGCTGAGGTAATCGGCCACCATGCCCGAGCTGCCCGCCAGCGCCCAAAGGGTCCAAGAGATCCTGAACAAAAGCGGCTTGACGCTGAAGGTCCGGGTGTTTCCCGCCGGCACCCGAACCTCCGAGGATGCGGCCCGGGCGGTGGGCTGCCGCGTGGAGCAGATCGCCAAGTCGCTGATCTTTCGCACCAAACAGGGCAACGAGCCGGTCTTGGTAATTGCCAGCGGCGCCAACCGGGTGGACGAGCGGGCCGTTGGCCGCTTGCTGGGGGAAAAGATCTCCCGCGCCGACGCGGACTTCGTGCGGTCGGCCACGGGCTTTGCCATCGGGGGCGTGCCGGCGGTGGGGCACACCACGCCGCCGCGCACCCTCATTGATGAAGATCTTTTGCGCTACGATGAAATCTGGTCGGCGGCCGGGACGCCCGATGCCGTTTTTGCCCTGACCCCCGACCAGCTTGTCGGCCTGACGGGCGGCACCGTGGCGGCCGTCAAAAGGGGCTGATCGGCCCGCTGCACTGGAGATGGCCTAGAACTGGCCTGGAACTGGCCGGCTTCGTCACTAGTTTATAAGGGAGAGGCTTCGTTCCGCTGGTCCCCTTGATGGGCCGGCGCGGACGAAGAAGGCCATCATGGCACCGCAAGACAGGAGATCAGCCATGGCAAAACGAGCTGGTGCGAAGTCCAAGGCCACCCCGCCGGATCCTTCGAAGACGATTATCGAAGCGGCGCTGCGTTTGGCGGCCGCGCAAGGGTGGCAGGATCTCTCCTTGGTGGATATCGCCGCCGAGGCCAAAATGCCCCTGGCCGAGGTTTATGCCCATTTTTCCTCCAAGCAAGCCGTGTTGCGGGGATTTTCCCGCATGATCGACCAGCAAGTGCTGGCCTCTGACGAGTCGGTGCAGGCCGCCGGCAACGGTGCTGCAGAAGATATGGCAGGCGAGGCGGGAGAGCCGGCGCGGGATCGCCTGTTCGAAGTTTTAATGCGCCGCTTCGACGCCCTACAGCCCTATCGGGACGGGGTCAGCCGGATCGTCGCGGCCATGGGCTGTGATCCCTTGATGATGCTGTGCTCGGGCAAGCAGCTGCGCCGCTCCATGGCGGCCATGCTCGAAGCGGCGGACCTTTCCGCGGGCGGGTGCCGTGGGGTGCTGCGCATCAAGGGGCTGTCGGCCGTCTATCTCTCCACCTTGCGGGTTTGGATGAAGGACGACAGCGAGGACATGGCCAAAACCATGGCGGCGCTGGATAAGAATCTGAGTCGCAGCGACCAATTCGTGCGCCGCGTCAGGTCCTTCCGCCCGCAGCGCGCTTGAGGGATCGGTGTTGCGCCCCGCGGCGCCCGCCTCTGGTTTCCCCATGCCTGGGCTTGCGGGAAACGCAGGCTGAGGCGGCGCCGACTAGGTCCTGATCTTTTGTTCCAAGAGGGATGGTCTGGAGGATGGTCCGGTGAAGTGTCTCTTCGTCGGCCTGGATTTTCGCAAATGCGAAATAAAATCATATGACAATTTCAATCGTCTAATAAGATATTGAAAATAAATAGATAAAAATTTTTGTGCAGTGCACAAAAAACTTCTTGATCTTTTTGCCGGAGTGATTAAGTTAAGACCTGGAAGTTGATATTGCATCGCAACATAGCGTTCTGGAAAGACCTGAACCGAATACTCGGAGTCAGGGTCTTGGGACGCAAAACACAAGGAATTCGGCAAATGGCTAACACCGGTAACCCTTTCATGGTCGGCGATTTCAAGGCTTTCGACATCGCTGGCTTGTTTGATCCCAAAACCTACGATCCCAAGAACCTGACCGCCCAGGCGGAAAAGTTCACCGAGGCCTTTTTGGCCAAAGGCGTTGACACCCAGACCGTGGTGCAGAGCCAGCAGAAGAACCTGGAAGCCCTGGCCGCCGCCAACCGCGTGGTCTTCGAAGGCGTTCAGATGCTGACTCGCCGTCATGCCGAGATCGCCAATCAGAACTTCACCAAGACCACCGCGGCTTTGACCGAGTTGGCCGGTGTCACCGACCCCCACGCCAACCTGACCAAGCAGGCTGAGCTGATGAAGGAAGCCTATGAGGGCGCCGTCGCCAACTCCAAGGAATTGGCCGACATCAGCGCGAAAGCCCATGAAGAAGCCGTCAATCTGCTCAACGCCCGTGTCGGCGAGCTCTTGGAAGAGGTGAAGGCCGTTTCCAAGGTTGCCGCCAAGCCGGCGAAGGCTGCCGGCAAAGCCTAATTGGTGCGGCACTTCGGCGCACCAGAGCCTGGTGCATGCCAGGCTCCTCGCCCGGCAAGGTTCAGCTCAATTCCCTGTCACCAGAGCTGACCTTGTCGCGGCCCGTCGCCGGTTGTTGAGGCAAGTCGATTTTTTATATGTAAAGGAGGCCCGTCTTTTGGCGGGCTTCTCTTTTTGCGTTTTGCCTTTTGGGCGGCTTGGCCCCGAGGTGGGGTCACCGGCGTCGGATTGGTCGTTGACCGGCCGGGCCGAAACCGGGGCTTGCCGTTACCCTCAGCAAGGTTAAAGTTTTTTGTGCAATGCACAAAATTAGTCTTGACCCCAATTTTAACCACCCCTATATAGGGTCCATCGAACATTTGTGCACCGCAACAAAGCGGCCTGGATAGATCTAAACGAGCCCGCAAGGCCAATAGCTGCTATCGGGGGCCGCATCTCTATAAGGAATTCAGACAATGGCCAAAACCGGTAACCCCTTCCTGGACGGCGATTTCGGCAACTTCGACCTCGCCGCCTATTTCGATCCCAAGAAAGTCCTCGAGCAGGTTGAAAAGTTCGAGTTCGGCAAGCTCCCCAACGTGGACACCCAAGCCGTGATCGCCGCTCAGCAAAAGAACATTGAAGCGCTGACCGCCGCCAACCGGGTTGCGTTTGAAGGCTTCCAGACCCTGGCGCGCCGTCAGGCCGAAATCGCCCGCGAATCCTTTGAGAACACCTCCGCGGCCGTTTCCGAGCTGTCCAACGTTTCCGATCCTCAGGCCAACCTGACCAAGCAGGCCGAGCTGTTGAAGGACGCCTATTCCTCTGCCGTCGCCAACTACAAAGAGCTGGCTGAAATCGGCGCCAAGTCCACCGACGAAGCCGTGAACCTGCTGAACGCCCGGGTCACCGAAGTTTTCGACGAGCTGTCCAGCCAGATCAAGACTGCTCCGAAAGCCGCCAACGGCCGGGCCAAGAAGTAAGTCTGTCACATTTCCTCCTTTGGGGTGGCCGGGGCGGTTCTGCTGAGACCGTCCGTTGGAAAAGCGCCATCCGATTTGTTAAGCGTGTGCGAGAGAGCCGTCCCTAGGGGCGGCTTTCTTGTTTCGTGGACCCGCCCGGTTTCAAGGCCTTGCCGGTGGCCCCCGGCGCCCCTAAAAGAGGTGGATCGGATTCATGAGCGTGCACCGGGGCGGGGGCAGGAACGTTGAGCGACGGCGACAAGATTTCCTTTGACGATTTTCTCAAGGTGGATATCCGGGTGGGCACCATCCTACGCGCCGAGCCCTATCCAGAGGCGCGCCAACCCGCGTTCAAGCTGTGGGTCGATTTCGGCCCGGAGATCGGGGAACGCAAGACCTCCGCGCAGATCACCAAACACTACGCCTTGGAAGACTTGCCGGGGCGCCAGGTGGCGGCGGTGGTCAACTTCCCGCCGAAACAGATCGGCAAGTTCATGTCCGAGGTTTTGGTGCTGGGCTTTCCCGATGGGGACGGCAGCGTGGTGATGATCCAGCCGAGCTTGCCCGTGCCCAACGGCGGCCGCCTCTATTAGGGTACTCAGGGCATCAGGGCACCCGCGGCATTAGGATGTCCGCGCCTTGGCCGCCTCGAAGACCGTCCGAAATGGGGTTGTCAGTTGGGCAGGGGCCGCCAGCTGCAGAGGATTTCGTAATCCAGATAGTCGCCGGTGCTCAGGCGGTAGCAGTTGCCGAAGCGGTTGCGTTTGTAATCCACGAACCAGCCGGCGAAGCCCCGCAGGGGCACAAAATCAGGCGTTTGCTGAATGGCCGGATAGGCGCCTTGGGTTGAGGCGGCGCGGGTCCGCACCAGGGGCGCGCCGCGCACCACGGTGACGCTGCCTTCCTGGGTGACGGTGGCCAAAGCTTGCTCTTGCTGTTCCGGAGAGCCCCGTGACACGGAAACGCCGCTGGCGTCCTGGGCGCTCACGGTGCTCGCCAGCCAGACCAGGCATAACAGGGCCAGGCTCACCCAGCCCAAGAGGGCGATCAACTGCTTGGTGGCCGCTTCCCGGTGGGCCGCGATGGCCCGTGCCTTGCTCCTGCTCCCGCGATTCCTACCTGTCATCGTAACGCTCCCGTGGTCGAAACATACCTGTCATTGTTGCGTTTTCTGCGCCGATTCGGGCGCCGTCTAGGCGTTCAGCAAGTATTGCCACGCCAAAATCAATTCGGGCCATAATCACTTCGGCCCAAAATCAGTCCCTGCGACAATCAAGCGCAAAGTCACGGAGGGCCTCGGTTTCGGAATTTTCTTTCCGACGAACCACTTTGCATTAGCAAAACATAATACGGGTTACATTGCAATAATTTTAGTCAAATTGTAGCGGCTCCGGTTAACCTTAATTTCTTGGTAAACCAAAGTATTTGTGAGTTCTTGCTGCTTTCACGTCGCCGTTACTTGTGAAAGCATTACTAAATCGGCAGTAAAATGCGCGCTCTCAGGCCGCCGATGGGCGCTTCTTCCAGGGTGAGTTCGCCGCCGTGGTTGCGCACCACATCCAAGGCGATGGTCAGCCCCAGGCCCGAGCCCCCGGTCTCGGGGTTGCGCGAGCGATCCAGGCGGCTGAAGGGTTTGAAGACTTCACCGCGCCGCTCCTTGGGAATGCCGGGCCCGTCGTCGTCGATGGTGATTTCGATCAGGCCCTGGCGGTGGCCCGCGTTGATCATGACCTGCCGGCCGTGGCGCTTGGCGTTGGCGATCAAGTTGGTGAGGCAGCGGCGCATGGCCTCCCGCTGCATGGGCAGGAACAGGCTCTCTTCCACATGCAGGTGAACGGCGCTGCCGTCCCGGCTCATCTGGCCGACGATTTCGCGCAGCAATTCCGCCATGTCGGCATTTTGCCGCTGTTCGGTGCCTTCCCCCCGGGCAAAGGCCAGATAGCCCTCCACCATCTGTTCCATTTCGTTCACGTCGGACTGCAGGCTCTCCACTTCCGGGCTGGACCGCAGCATTTCCAGCTGCAGCTTCATGCGGGTCAAGGGCGTGCGCAGGTCGTGGGACACCCCGGCCAGCATCTCCGTGCGCTGGCGGATCTGCCGTTTGATGCGCTCGCGCATGCGGATAAAGGCGGCGGAGGCCTGGCGCACTTCGGTGGCGCCCTCGGGTTTGAAATTGGCCACGTCCCGGCCCTTGCCAAAGCTCTCGGCGGCGTCGGCCAAACGCCGGATAGGCTTGATCTGATTGCGCATGAAGATCATCGCAACGGCGAAGAGGATGATCGAGGTGCCCACCATCCACATGATGAAGATGTAGGTGGTGGAGCTGAACAGGCGCTCGGCGCTGACCAGCACATTGAGCACCCCGTTGTGGCGCTGAACCTGGATCAGCACCCTTTTGTCCCGATAGTCGGAATCGATGTAAAAAGGATATTTGAAGCGTTCCGCCAGGGCCTTGGCCAGCCGGGTGTCGAGGAAACCGCTGGGCGGGATCGCCGCCTCATCGGGCAGGCTGGCCCCTTCGTCAAAAGCCAGGTTCAGCCACATGGCCTTTTCCGACAGGCGAAAGGCCTGGTCCCGCTCCAGGGGCGTGGGGTTGCGGTCCAGGATCAGAATGACCGCGGCGATGTCGCCGGCGATGCCTTGGGCCAGGCGCCGGGTGATGGTGTTGTAGTGGCGGTCATAAAAGATCCAGGTGGAGACCACCTGCAGCAGGACCAGGGGCACCAGGATGATCAGCAACGAGCGCCCCAGCAGCGTGTGGGGCAGCATGCGCTTGATCCAGTTTTCCTTTTTCGGCCGGGCCAGTTCGTCCATCATGGCTCAGGCTTGACCTGGTCTAAGGCTATGTTTGGCGCGGTCGCACATGGGTCTCAATCGGGCATCAGCACGTAGCCCGTGCCGCGCACCGTCTGCAGATAGCGGGGGAACTTGGGGTCCTGCTCGATCTTGCGTCTCAGGCGGGTGACCTGAACATCGATGGTCCGGTTGTTGCCCGATAGCTGGCCGTCCGACGTCAAGGTATCCCGGCTGATGGGCACCCCCGGCTGGCGGGCCAGGGCCTTCAGCAAGGAGGTCTCCGCCGCGGTCAGGCGGATCGGCTCCTCATCGCGCAAGAGTTCCTCGCGGGCCAGGTCGAAGCAAAAATCGCCGAAATGAAGTTTCTCCGAGACCGGCGGCGGCGCCGTGACCATGCGGCGCAAAACCGCATTGATGCGCAGAACTAATTCCCGGGGCTCGAAGGGCTTTGAAAGGTAGTCGTCGGCGCCGTATTCCAGCCCTTGAATGCGGTCACTGGGATCGCCCATGGCGGTGAGCAGCAGGATGGGCACCTTGCTTACGGCCCGCAGTGACCGGGTCAATTCCAGGCCCGATTCGCCCGGCATCATGATGTCGAGCACCAAAAGATCGAAGGAAAAAGAGGCCAGCTTTGCCCGGGCGTCGGCGGCATCCTCGCCCGTGGTCACGCGGAAGCCCTGATCGACCAGGTAGCGCTGCAGCAGATCGCGCAGGCGCCGGTCATCATCCACCACCAGGATATGTGCCGACTCTTTGCTCATGATCTCCACTATAAGCGGGTTGCCCCGCCGTAGGAAGAGAATGCGGGCAAAGGGATTGCGGACGAATTCAATGCCGGCGTGCAGACCCCGCTAACGCCGTTCCCCGGCCTGGAGGCGTTCCGGCGCGGTGCCGTCCAAAAACCGTTCCTGGGTCGTTTCGTTCATCAGGTGAACCATCACCTGGCGAAAGCCCTCCACCGCTTCCGGGCCGGCGATGCGATAGGCGTTGGAAATGCGCCGGGCCTGCATGGAGACCAGCTCCCGTTCCAGAAGTTGGCCTTTTTCCGTCAGGGTCAGCAGGCGCTGGCGCCGGTCACTGTGGCCGGTGGTTTGGGCAATGAAGCCCTCCCGCACCAATTGACCGAGCACCCGGGACAGGGACTGTTTCGTAATGCCCAAGATTTTCAGCAGATCCTTCACCGTAATGGAGGGGTGGCGGCCGACAAAATAGATCACCCGGTGGTGGGCCCGGCCGAAATCGTAGTTGGCGAGCACCTGATCGGGCTCCGCGGTGAAATCCCGATAGGCGAAAAACAACAGCTCCATCGCCTGGCGGAGATCCTCTTCGCGCAAAAAGAGGGGATTGACGCCGCTTTTTATGTCAGCCATGTTGACATATATAGTCCAAGTTTGTTACATCACTAAAGAAACATGCGTCACAAAAGTAATTTTGTTACGACATCTACAGAAGTAATTTTGTTGCGACATTTACGGTGCCGGCCTGATTTTTGGGACGGCGGAGCGAAACAAGGCCGCCGCGATGCTATAGCGGCAATTTTGTAACAAGGAAAGGGTGTTGCCATGGCTCTTATCCCATTTGACGATCGGGATGGCTTTATTTGGTTCAACGGCGAGCTGGTGCCGTGGCGGGACGCGAAACTGCACGTTCTAAGCCATGGCCTGCATTACGGCTCCTGCGTCTTCGAGGGCGAGCGCAGCTATGGCGGCGAGATCTTCAAGATGGTCGAGCACCACGAGCGTTTCCTGGAGTCAGGGAACATCCTTGGCTTTCAGATTCCTTATGATCGCCAAACCATCGATCAGGCCTGCCAAGAGGTGTTGCGGGCCAACGGCATCGTGGATGGCTATCTGCGGCCGGTGGCCTGGCGAGGCAGCGAGATGATGGCGGTGTCGGCCCAGCACACCAAGATCCATGTGGCGATCGCGGCCTGGGAATGGCCGGCCTACTTCACGCCCGAGGCGCGGCTGGAAGGCATTCGCATGACCTTCGCCAAGTACCGCCGTCCCAGCCCGGATTGCGCCCCCGTCCATGCCAAGGCGGCGGGTCTTTACATGATCTGCACCCTTTCCAAGCACCAGGCCGAGGCCGACGGCTATAGCGATTGCCTGATGTTGGACTATCGGGGCCGGATCGCCGAGGCGACGGGGGCCAACGTGTTCCTGGTGCAGGATGGCAAGATTCACACCCCGACGCCCGATTGCTTCTTGGACGGCATCACCCGCCGCACGGTTATCGAGCTGGCCAAGCGGCGCGGTTTCGAGGTGATCGAACGGGCCATCATGCCCGAGGAACTGGCCCAGACTCAGGAGGTCTTCATCTCGGGTACGGCCGTCGAGGTGACGCCGGTGCGGGAAATAGACCAATACCAGTTCACGCCGGGCGAGATCACCAAGACCCTGCTCATGGACTACGATGCCTTGGTGCGGGGCCAAAGCGCGGCCAGCGCGGCTTAGCAAAGCCCTCGGAAACCACTGGGCTGCCCCGTGTCTTGGGCCGGGTTGTACCTTTGATCCGGCCCGGCTTCCGGGGTCATCGGCCCCGATCCGTGCTTGCCTTTCGCTGCGTTCTTCAGCAGGATCTGATGGATCAGACCCATCGTTCTGGGAAAAGGGACCTGGCATGCAAGCAAGAAAATCGATCCTCGCCGCCGCCGCGGTTGTTTTGGCCGGCGGCCTGGCCGTGCCGGCGCAGGCCGACGAGTTCACCGACGTGATCCAAGAGGTGCTCGACCTCTATGAGGCGGGCGACGTTGCCGGGGCGGCGAGCGCGCTCGATTATGCCGATCAGCTCCTGAGCCAGATGAAGGCGGGGGCGCTGCAGTCCTTGTTCCCGGACCCGCTGGAGGGTTGGACCGTCGAAGATGCGAGCGATAGTGGCTCGGCCATGGCCTTCATGGGCGGTATCGCCGCGGCCCGGGAATACCGAAATGGCAGTGAAGACGTGCTGATCAATGTCATGGGCGACTCTCCCATGATCCAGCAGATGGCCGCCATCATGGGCAACGCGGCCATGATCCAGTCCAGCGGCGGCAAGCTCATCCGGGTGCAGCGCCAAACCGGCATGATCACCCGCGACGGGGAAATTCAGATGCTGGTGGCCAACCGCTTCTTGATTTCCATCGATGGCTCGGCCGACGAGGCCACCAAACTGGCCTATCTGGAAGCCTTTGATCTAAAAGGTCTCGCCGCGTTGCCTTAATCGGATTGGGGCTCTTCCAGGCGCCACCTGTCGGCCGCGGTGTTGTCGCTGTCGCGGGCGTCGACCCAGTGACCGCCGTCGGGGGTTTCTTCCAACTTCCAAAAAGGTGCCTTGGTTTTCAGCCAATCGATCAGGAAATGGCAGGCCTCGAAGGCGGCTTGCCGGTGGGGGCTGGCGGTGGCCACCAAAACGATTTGCTCGCCCGGCTCCAGGCGGCCGTAGCGGTGTATGATCAGGCTGGCTTCCAAGGGCCAGCGCCGCTGGGCTTCCTCATTGATCTTTTCCAGCTGTTTTTCGGTCATGCCGGGATAGTGTTCCAGGGTCATGGCGGAGATTTCCGCGTTGTCGGCCATGTCCCGTACCAGGCCGACAAAAAGAGTGACACCACCGATCTTGTGGTTGCCGCCGGTCAACTGGGCCAACTCCCGGCCCACGTCGAAATCTTCCCGTTGCACTTTGATCATGGTTGGCTTTCCACCGCGCTTTTGTCAGCCGCCGGTGACCGGCGGGAAAAAGGCGATTTCGTCATCGGCGGCCACCTGGTCGTCGGGGCCGGCGTATTCCTGGTTGACCGCCACCCGCAGGGCCGTCAGGTCGGCGAAGGCGTCGGCGAATGCCGGGCCGCGGGCTTGCTGCCACGCCAAGAGCTCGGACACCTTGGTGACCTCGGCCGGCGGCGTGACGCTTTCTTCCGAGACACCCGTCTTGGTCTTAAGCCACGCAAAATAAAGCATTTTCATGAAATCACCTCGCTAAAGGGGAGGAAATCGACCAGGCTGCCGGCCTTTAGTTCGACCACGTCCTCGGGCAGTTCCACCAGGCCGTCGGCCTCCACCAAGGATGACAAAATGCCGGCGCCGTCGCGGGGGAACTTGTGCGCCGTGATTTGGCCGTCGGCGGCGGTCGCCAGGCGGACGCGCAGCCATTCCCGGCGGCTCTTTTTTTTGCGGTGATCGAAATCGGTGCGTACCTTGAAATAAAGCGGCGGCCGGGGGCTGGCGCCCATCATCCGCAAGATGGCCGGACGCACAATGGTCAGGAAGGTCACCATGACCGCCACCGGGTTGCCGGGCAGGCCCATGAACGGCGTGCGCCCGATCTGGCCCAAGGCCACGGGGCGCCCCGGTTTGATCGCCAGGCGCCAGGCATAAAGGCTGCCCAGGCGCTCCACCGCCGTCTTCACATGATCTTCCTCGCCCACGGAAACCCCGCCCGAGGTGAGCACCAGGTCATGGCCTTCGGCGGCGGCGGCCAAGGCGTCGGTCATGGGGTCGGCCCGGTCGCGCAAGATCCCTAAGTCACTGACATGGCAGCCCAATCCGTTGAGCAGGCCGGTCAGGGTAAAGCGGTTCGAGTCATAAATCTGACCCGCCCCGGCGGCGCCGCCCGGCTCCGCCAACTCGTCGCCCGTGGAAAAAAGGGCCACCTTCAGAGGCTTGGAAACACGCAGCTCCCGCCGGCCCACCGCGGCCGCATGGCCCAGATCCTGGGGCCGCAGGCGTTGACCCGGGGACAGTATCTGCGTGCCGGCGACCACGTCCTCGCCGGCCAGGCGCCGGTTGGCGCCCTGCTTGATGCCGGGCTGGATGATCACCTGGTCGCCGTCCCGCCGGCAGTCTTCCTGCATCATGACCGTGTCGGGCCCAGGCGGCATCACGGCCCCGGTGAAGATGCGCACGGCCGTGCCCCGGGCCGCCTTTCCATGGTCGAAAGGGCCGTCAAAAGGATGACCTGCCGATGACCTGCCGACGACCGGAAGGGCCGTTTCCGATGACTTTTCGAGATCTTCGAAGTACACGGCGTAACCGTCCACCGCCGAATTGTCCACCGGCGGAATGGAGAGGGCGCCGATCACGGGCTCGCTCAAAATGCGTCCAAGGGCCTGGTTGACGGAGACGGATTCGTCCTCCGTCACCCGGTCCAGGCGCTCCGCCAACATGGCGAGGGCCTCGCTGGTTTCCAGCAAGCGGCCGCCGTGGGCAAAACAGTCATCGCTTAATTGTGCCATGGAATGTGAATGCCGTGTCCGAGACCGCCCTGTCAAGAGATGGGGGCAGCCGCCTGTCCGGTCAACGGCCCTCTATACGGCTTAGATTGAAATGCCGGACAAGGAAATCGGCCAGGGCCGCCCCATCCCCATGGGCGAATTGCCGAGGCTGGTTTTGCGAGCTTGAAGAAACTTTGTAGGAGGCGGAGCCGGCAACGGCGATCACCTCTCCCCCGGCCGGGACGCTGGCTTGGTCTTCCGCCAGCACCAAGATACGATCCATGGGCCAGCCGGCAAAGCCGTCGACCAGCAGGATGTCGCGGGGGCCCATGGCCTGCAGCAGCTGCGCGGGCCCCGGGGGCTGGTCGGCCGGGCCTTCATGCATCAAGGCCCATCGGTGGGTTGAGGATAGCGCCACTTCTTGAGCGCCGGCTTGGCGGTGCAGATAAGAATCCTTGCCCTGGCGGTCCAGATCGAAGCCTGAGTCCTCTTCCAATAGGACGGCGGTCACCAGGCCCCTGGCGCCAAGCGCCGCCACCAGGTCACACAGCACCCGTGCTCTGGGTCCGTCACCACTGAGCCCCACGATTACGCCGCTGTTTTCTTGTGTCACGTCTGCCTCGGTCAGGAGCGGAATGGTGTTTCGGCCCGTCGCTGGGCCGCATCGCTTGCTTGTGGCATAACCCCGGCCCCGTGGCAAATGCCTTGAGATGTCCCATGGAGCATCAGGAAAGGCTCGGCAGGGACGGGCCTTCGACTTGTTCTATTTGGTTCGTTTCGTCGGAATCTCAAACTAAGTTTGTGCTTGGCTGTGGAAAAGTTTTGCCGGTTTTGGCTCGCGAAAATGTCGGTATTATCGCATTAAATCAGTATATTAGCAGTTCCTATTGGGGCGACGGGAAAGTTATCCCCATAATTCACATCAAAATCGATTGGAATTGTAACAATCTTGTACCAGATCATGAACTGCCGGTATATTTGAGTGAGAGCACGTTTAGGGAAAGGGGCGGTTCGATTTGATCGCATCCCTAAACGGTCTCAAGCCGGGACGTGACGGAGTATCCAGGGGCGCCGGTGAGGGGCGTCTGCCATAGGCGTTGGTCATGGGGCTGCGAGCGAGAAAAATCGGTCCTTAGAGCAGGATGTTGGGCGCGAGTGCCCCGATTTTTCGGTCGCCGGAACATGATATACCGGGCCATGACATACTGGGCAGGGAAGCCCATTCGCTGGATGCCAGGTAGGACTCTTTGCGATGAAGCGAATTTTCAAAGCCGTCAAAAAATTCCTGCGCGAGGAGCGGGGCGCCTCGGCCATGGAATACCTGTTGATCGTGGCCTTGGTCATGACCGGTCTTGCCGCCGCGGCCTTGTCCTTGGGCGACGCCATCAAGGACGCCTTCCACGAACCTTTTCAAACGGCCCCTGCCTGCGAGCCCGAGTCAGGCGAGGATGATTGCGACGCCCGGCCTCTTTGAGGTTCCTGCTTTAAAGGCCGGGGCTTTTTCTCAATAGGTCACGCCTTGTCCGCCTCGTCGCTGACCATGTGCTTGATGCCCTTGGCCAGGTAGTCGTAGCCGGTGATCAGGGTCAGGGCCGCGGCGATCCATAGGCCGATGTTGCCGATCTCAACGGTGGGAAAGCCGGTCGGACCAGCCGAGCCGACGATCAAAAAGCCGAGGGCCAGCATCTGGATCAGGGTTTTCCACTTGGCCAGATTGCTGACCGGCAGGGTCACTTTGATTTCCGCCAGAAATTCCCGCAAACCGGAGACCAGAATCTCACGGCACAAGATGATCAGCGCCGGCACCACCACGAGACCGTCAATTTGATCGGTGTGCACCAGCATGATCAGCAGGGAGGCGACCAGGAGCTTGTCGGCGATGGGGTCCAGGAAGCGGCCCAGGGGCGAGATCTCGTTCATATGGCGGGCCAGGTAACCGTCGAAAAAGTCCGTCAAACAGGCCACCGTATAGCCGCCCAGCACCAGCCAGCGGAAAAACGGGGTGTCCAGGTAGAGCAGGACCAGGAGCACCGGTATCAAGATAATGCGCGAGAGCGTCAGGAGATTGGGCAGGCTTGTAATCATGTTTTTCCATCAAACTTTCGGCCAACGTTCCTTTGGCCATTATCCTGACGCTCCGCCAAAAGAAAAACCGGCGGGCCGTCAGGTTATCGGCACTGTTTTTGTTGGGCGGTTCCCTCGGCCCCTGCCGGTTCTACCATAGGGCCGCTTGCGGGCCGAGTCCAATGGGCCGAGTCCAATGGGATGATCTATCTTCCCGTCCCGAGATCAGCTGCCGGGTTTCAAGTGTTGGCGTTGAGATGATCGTGGATCTTTTGCGCCACGGCCCGGCTGATGCCGTCCACCGCTTCCAGGTCCGCCAGCCCGGCCCGGGCCACGCCCTTGGCGGAGCCGAAATGGTGCAGAAGGGCCTTTTTCCGTTTGGCGCCGATGCCGGGGATCTCGTCCAGGGCGGATTTGAGACGGGTATTGCTGCGGCCCCGCCGGTGGCTGCCGATGGCGAAGCGGTGGGCCTCGTCGCGCAGGCGCTGCAGCATGTAGAGCAGGGGGTCCTTGGGCTCCAGCATGAAGGACGGGCGCTCGGGCAGGAAAATGCGCTCTCGGCCCGCGTCCCGTTCCGGCCCCTTGGCAATGGCGGCCAAAGGCAGATCGCCGAGCCCCAACTCGGCGAGCACCTCTAGACCCACGTTCAACTGGCCCCGGCCGCCGTCGAGCAGGATCAAGTCCGGCCATTGGTCGCTTTGCCGTTCCGGGTCTTCCTTCAAAGTTCGTCCGAGCCGCCGGGTCAGCACCTCGCGCATCATGGCGAAGTCGTCGCCGGGGTTGAAACCCGGCTCGGCCGTGGTGGCGGCACTTTCTTGTGGCGCATCAGGCTTGTCCGCTGGTGGCGCTGCGGGCGCCTGCGCCCCCTTGATGCGGAACTTGCGGTAGGCCTTTTTAATGAAGCCCTCGGCGCCCGCCACCACCATGGCGCCATAGGCGTCCGTGCCCTGAATGTGGCTGTTGTCATAGATCTCGATCCGGGCCGGCGGACCGTCCAGGTCGAAGCGCTCAGCCATTTGCTCCAGCAACCGGCGCTGGGAACTGCTCTCGGCGAAGCGACGAGCCAGGGCCTCGCGGGCGTTGCGGCCGGCGTTGTCCATGAGCTTACGCTTGGCACCCCGCTGGGGCCGGGTGACGGTTACCTTGTGCCCGGCCGCGAAGCTGAGGGCCTCGGCGATCAGGGGTGCTTCTTCCAGATCATGGCTGACCAATACTAGGGCCGGCGCCGGCTTGTTGTCGTAGAACTGGGCGACGAAGGCCCCCAGCACCTTGGACAGGTCCAGGCTTTTATCGTGGGACGGAAAATAGGCCCGGTTGCCGTAGTTGCGCCCGGCCCGGAAAAAGAACACCTGGATACAGGTCTGGCCGCCTTCCTGATGGGCGGCGATCACGTCGGCGTTGTGGACCCCTTCGATGTTGATGTCCTGGTGCGCCTGAATGTGGGCGAGGGCGCGGATCCGGTCCCGATAGACGGCCGCCGATTCATAATCCAATTGCTCGGCCGCGGCTTCCATGGCCTGGCTGAGCACCCGCTGGATGTCGTTGGAGCGGCCGCAGAGGAAATCCCGCGCCTGTTGCACAAGGCCGCGATAGTCTTCGAGAGGGATCTTCTGCACGCAAGGGGCGGCGCAGCGCTTGATTTGATACATCAGGCAGGGCCGGTCCCGGTTCTCGTAAACCGAGTCAGAGCAGGAGCGCAGCAAAAAGGCCCGCTCCAGGGCGGTGATGGTGCGATTGACCGCGCCGGCCGAGGCAAAGGGCCCGAAGTAGTCCCCCAGCCGGGATTGGGGGCCACGATGCTTGGTGATCTGCGCCACCTCATGATCGCCGGTGATCAGGATATAGGGAAAGGACTTGTCGTCCCGCAGC
>JANQKX010000521.1 GCA_028280915.1 Kiloniellaceae bacterium | reverse complement strand
GGCCAGGGCCCCGTTGGGCGCGGTGCCGCTGAGCAGACTGTAGCCGGTGACCGTCATGACATCGGCCACGCCGGGTTCCTCGCTGATGATCTGCCGCACCAGTTCGGCGACTTCCTCGGTGCGGTTCAACGACGCGCCGTCGGGCAGCTGCATGTCGACAAAAAAGGCCCCTTGGTCTTCATCGGGAATGAAGCCGGTGGGCAGGCTGGTGAAGAGGTAGTAGGTGCCCGCCCCCACGCCGATCAGCAGCACCACGCCGATGATGGCCCGGCGCACCAGCATGGTGACGATCCGGGCGTAACCGTCCCGTGTCGTATCCACCAGCTTGCTGAACAGGCCGAGAAGGCCCTTGGGCGTGCCGCTGCCGGGCTTCAGCAAGGTGGCGCAGAGGGCCGGGCTCAAGGTGAGGGCATTGATGGAGGAGATGATCACCGAG
The DNA here is from genome assembly GCA_028280915.1 of Kiloniellaceae bacterium. Taxonomy (GTDB): domain Bacteria; phylum Pseudomonadota; class Alphaproteobacteria; order Kiloniellales; family Kiloniellaceae; genus JANQKX01. The sequence continues at coordinate 3,142 of JANQKX010000521.1, read as the reverse complement.
ACCGAGATGGTCACGGCGAACTGCTGATAAAGCTGACCGGTGATGCCCGGCAGGAAGCCGACGGGGACAAAGACGGCCAAGAGGACCAAGGTGGTGGCGACCACCGGGCCGGTGACCTGCAGCATGGCCTTCTTGGTGGCCTCGCGGGGTGACAGGCCTTCTTCGTCCATCAGGCGCTGTACGTTTTCTACCACCACGATGGCGTCGTCCACCACGATGCCGATGGCCAGGATGATGCCGAAGAGGGAAATGGTGTTGGCGGAAAAGCCGATGAGGACCAGGATCGCGAAGGTGCCGATCAAGGAGACGGGGATGGCGATGGTGGGGATAAGGGTCGAGCGCCAGTCACCCAGGAACAGGAAGGTCACCAGCACCACCAGGGCCAAGGCGACAAAAAGGGTTTCGATCACCTCGGAGATGGAGGCATTCACGAATTTCGTGGTGTCGTAGAGGATCCGGTACTCCACGTCCTCGGGGAACCGCTCGGCCAGGCGGTCCATCTCGGCGTAGATCGCCCCGGCCACGGAAAGGGCGTTGGCGCCCGGGGACTGATAGATGGCCAGGATCGTGCTGGGCGCGCCGTTCAGCCGGCCCTCGGCGGTGTAGGTTTGGGAGCCCAGCTCCACCCGGGCCACATCGCGCACCCGCACATAGGAGCCGTTGGGGTTGGCCCTGAGGATGATGTTCTCGAACTCATCGGTGCTGGCAAGGCGGCCCTTGGCCTGAATGGTGTATTGGAACTGTTGGTCGTCGGTCGAGGGCGGCCCGCCGATCTGGCCCGCGGAGGCCTGGATGTTCTGATCCTGGATGGCGGCCACCACGTCCGAGGTGGAAAGGCCCAGGCTGGTCATGCGGTCCGGATCGAGCCAGATCCGCATGCCATAGTCCAAGGCGCCCAGGATTTGCGCATCGCCCACGCCCTGCACCCGCACCAGGGCGTCGCGGATGTTGATGCTGGCGTAGTTGCTGAGAAACAGGGCGTCGTGAGTGCTCTTGGGCGAGATCAGGTTGATGACCAGCAGCATGTTGGTCGATTGCTTTTTCACCGACACGCCCTCGCGGGAGACTTCCTCGGGCAGCTGCGGCGTGGCCAGGGCCACGCGGTTTTGCACGTTGACCGAGGCGATGTCCGGGTCGGTGCCTACCTCGAAGGTGACGGCCAGGGTATAACTGCCGTCGTTGGAACTGGTGGAGGACATGTAGATCATGTCGTCCACGCCGTTCACCTGGGCTTCGATGGGCGCGGCGACGGTCTGTTCCAGCACTTCGGCGCTGGCGCCGGGATAGCTGGCGGTGACCTGGACCTGGGGCGGCGTGATGTCGGGAAACTGGGCGACGGAGATGACTTGGATGGCGATCAAGCCGGCCAGGGTGATGACGATGGAGATGACAAAAGCAAACTTGGGCCGGTCGATAAAAAAGGCCGAGAACATGTTTTAGCCCTCGGTGCTGTCTGCGGCGGGCTGGCCCTCCGCCGGGGCTTCGCCGTCCGATTGCTCGGGCGAGACCGGGGTCACGGTAATGCCGGGACGCACCTTTTGCAGGCCCTGGACGATGACCATTTGACCCTCATCCAGGCCTTCCTTGATGACCCAGTTGGTACCGTCCTGCTCCCCCGTGGTGACCCTTTGCTGCTTCACCTTGTTGTCCTTTTCCACCAGCAAGACAAAGGTGCCGCTTTGGTCTTCCTGAATGGCGGCCTGGGGGATGACCAGGGCCGACACCGGGTCGGAGCGCTTGATCACCACCGTGGCGAATTGGTCCGGCACCAGGATGCCGTCCGGATTGGCAAAGACCGCCCGCACCTCGATGGTATCGGTGTTGGGATCGACCCGGTTGTCGATGAAGTCGAATTTACCGGGGGTTTTGTATTCCTCCCCATCGGACAGGCGCAGATGGGGGATAAGGGTCTCTTTGTCGTTTTCAAGGCCGCCGCCGCGCCGCGCCTGTAGCAGGTCCCGTTCGCTCACCGCGATGAGCACGTAGATGGGGTCCATGCTGACGATGTTGGCCAAGGGCTCGCTGCTGGGCCCCACCAGATTGCCCACGGTGATATCCGCGCGGCCGATCTTGCCGGAAATGGGGGCGTGGATCTCCGTATAGCCAAAGTCGATCTTGGCTTTTTCCAGGGCCGCCTTTTTTTGCAGCACCTGGGCATTGGCCTCCCGTTCCGCCGCCGTGGCATCATCCAGGGCGGCCTGACTGACGGTGCCCTTTTGGATCAGCTTCTCATTACGCTCGAGGGTCACCTTGGCGTTTTCCAGGGTCGCCTTGGCGCCGGCCAGTTCGGCGCTGGCCTGGTCCACCTGGGCCTTGTAAGGCGGTTGTTCGATCAGAAACAGCAGTTGACCCTTTTCCACGTCGCCGCCTTCGACGAAGTTACGCTTTTCCAAAAAGCCGTCCACCCGGGCCCGCAATTCCACGCTGTTCACGGCCTGCACCCGGCCGACGAATTCAAAGCTGGGCGTGATGTCGGCGCGCACCACAGGGGCCACCGTGACCGATGGCGGCGGCGGCGCCGCGCCCGCTCCCCCGGGCGCCTGGGCCACGTCTTGGTCGCAGGCGGCCGTCAGGCCCGCGGCGGCCAACAGCATGACCATCGGAAGCCAAGGGGTCCTTGAGTGAGGCGCGCGAGATCCTGCCATCTGTTGTCCTTTTCTGGGTGGCCGGTTATTGATGGGCCAGGGCCTCGGGCGGCACCAAAGGCATGGTACCCCCGTCAAAATCGGGTTTTTGCCAATAAAACTTCAGGGTCGAGGTGTTCTTGCGTTCAAAATAGCGGATGGTGATGGGATACCAGCCGGCGGCGGGAACTTCCACCATGGCGATGTCCGAGAAGCGGTCAGAATGCACGTCCGGGTCCTCCAGAATCACTTCATCGCCGATTTCCAGCCGCACCCCGTCATTGGACTCGAAGGCAAAGGCATAGGTGCCGGCCTGGTCCAAATAGATGAAACCGGTGATTTTGGCGCCCACGCCGTCGGCCCGTTTGCTGGTCAGCACATCCCCCGTGCCCACGCTGGAATTGAGCTGGGACAAGGGCTCGCCGGGCCGCCCCTCCTTGTAGTCTTCCCAGTCGACCAACTCGTCAATATGGCGGAAAAACTGATCATAGTAGGTGACGGCCAAGCCCTGTTTCAGG
>JANQKX010000514.1 GCA_028280915.1 Kiloniellaceae bacterium | reverse complement strand
CTGGTGCTGGCTCCGCCGCTGAACCTGTCGCCCCGCTGGCTCGGGCCGCATCTGGCCTATACCATGGCCAAGTACGGCATGAGCCTCTGCGTCATCGGCCTGGCGGAAGAATGGCGCGCCGCCGGCATCGGTGTGAATGGGCTTTGGCCCCGGACGGTGATCGCCACCGCCGCGCTCAACCTCTTGCCCGGCATGGAGACGGAGCGCTGCCGCCGCCCCGAAATCGTCGCCGATGCGGCCCATGCCATTCTGACCCGGGACGCCCGGGCGTGCAGCGGCAACTTTTTCATCGACGAAGAGGTGCTGCGCGAAACCGGGGTCAGCGATTTCGAACCCTACGCGGTCAATCCGGACCAGGAGCTGCTCACGGACCTGTTTTTGGACCCTTAGGCCCATGGGCAAGAGCCGGTTCCTTAACCATAGCCGCGCGCGGTTGGCTCTTGACTTTAACGGCAGTCGGGGAGAGGGATTTCTCTAAGACGCTGATTTTATTGCAAATAAAAATACGTAATGGTTTCCCTTTGCCATATCAGGAGGGGTTTTCATTAACATTTGGCCGGTAAATTAGCGCAGGCGCATAAGACGGCGCGCAACGGCCAGGCTGTGGTGGATGATCCGCTCCCTTTTTCAAAAGACGATTAACGCCGTGGCGGATCCAAGCTTTTGGACTCTGCGCAAGGTGCTGATTGCCTTGGCGCTGCTGTTGTCCATCGGCGCCATCATCAATCAGATCTGGGTGACCCGGGCCTTTCAGGCCTTTGCCCTGGAGACCTTTCGCGAATCCTCCGCCAACACGGTCAAGGAGATGATCGAACAGCGCATCCGTCTGGGCTATGAGGAGCGGGTCGCCGGTTTCGCCCGGAATTTCTCGCGCAACGATATCCTGATCGAGGCGCTGAACACGGCCGACCGGGCGCAGAGCGCGGCGATCGCCGATTTTGTCCATGCCATGCCCGAATTCAGCCAGCCCAAGGTGCGCCTGCTGAACGTGGGCATCTTCGATGAGGACTGGCGTCCCCTGGGTTTTTCCAGCGCTGAGCTGGGCACAAATGATTCGATCGTGAGCGCCCCGGAACGCCTGGCCCTGCTGCGGGCCCGGGCCCCCGATGAGGCGGGCAAGATCCGCAGCTATTACTGGCTCAACCGTTCGGGGCGGCCCCTGCACAGCCTGATCGTGCCCATCGGCGGCCTCAAGCCATTGGGCTTCGCCGAATTCGTGGTCGACCCGAAATCCCTGCTGCGCGGCCTGGGGGCCCAGCTGAACGGCACCCTGGTGCTCTACGATCCGAAGGGCGACCGTATCTTTATCGACGGGGCCAGAAGCCAGCCGGATTCTCGCGGCGCGGCGGCCGTGGCGCCCGACATCCAAGCCGCGCCAGGCATGAACCGTTTCGCACAAGAAGCGGCCGATATGCGCACCAATGTCCTCATCGACATAGAAGATCTCATGGGCTTGCCCTGGGTTTCCGCCGAACTGACATTTGACGTGCGCAAATTCACCGATCAAGTCACCTCGCTGCGCAACCTGGCCCTTCAGTTCATCGTCTGCGCCTTGTTGCTGGCCTGGGCCCTGGGGGCGCTTTTCCTGCGCGCGGCCCTGTTCCGCAAGATCCGCCATTTCGCCGCGGCCATGTTCCAAATCAGCCGGGAACAGACCGACATCGTCATTCCCACCACGGGCAAGGATGAGTTCCGCACCATGGCCAATGCCCTGGTGTCCCTGCGCGACCAGACCAAGGCGGCCAAGAAGTCGCGGGAAGACCTGGCCATCGCGCGGGATCAGGCCGAGGCGGCAAACCGGGCCAAGTCGGAATTCCTGGCCACCATGAGCCATGAGATCCGCACGCCCATGAACGGTGTCTTGGGCATGATCCGACTGTTGCTGGATTCGGATTTGACGGAGGCTCAGCGCCTGCAGGCCAAAACGGCGGAGCATTCGGGCCAGGCTCTGCTGAACATCATCGACGATATTCTGGACCTGTCCAAGATCGAGGCCGCCAAGCTCCACCTTGAAACCATCGAGTTCAATCTGGTCGACGAGGTGGAATCCATCGTTCAGCTTCTGGCCGTGCGGGCCGAGCTGAAGGGCATCGAATTGGTCTCCCATATCGCGCCCGATGTGCCGTCGACGGTCACCGGCGATCCCGTGCGCCTGCGCCAGGTGCTGCTCAACCTGATCGGCAACGCCATCAAGTTCACCAGCAAGGGCGGCGTGCGCTTGGAGGTGGACGCAACCGATGGCGGCGGGACAGGCGTTTCGCTGGCGTTTTCGGTCACCGATACGGGCATCGGTATTTCCGACGAGGCCCAGTCCAAGCTCTTTGACCGCTTCACGCAGGAAGACGGCTCCACCACGCGGCGTTTCGGCGGCACGGGTCTGGGCCTTGCCATCGTCAAGGAGCTGGCCGAGTTGATGGGCGGCCAGGTGGGTGTGAAAAGTTCCATGGAGCAGGGCAGCCATTTTTGGGTCACCATTCCCTTTGCCTGCCCCGGCGGGCCGGAAAACCTCGGAGAGGCGCTGGACTACGAAAAGCTCGCCACGGCGCTCGCCCGGCAAAGGGTCTATGCCGTCGGCGGCAACAAGATCTTCCGCTGGGCGGTGGCGGCCCATTTCGCCGACCTGGGCCTGTCCGTTGCCAAATTCCCCAGCTACCGCCAGGCGTTGAAGCGGCTGCAAAGCACCGAGGAGGAGGAAGCCTGCGGCATCATGGTGGTGGCGCAAGAGCGCCATGATAGAGCTTGGGAGGGCTTTCCGGCCGAGGTGGCCAAGATCTGTGACGGGGCGGAGGGCCGGCAAGCCATGCCCGCCATGCTCCTGATCTCCTCGGTCACCTCACCGGTGGCGAAATCCATTGCGGCCGAATGGGGATATGACGGGGTGATCGCCCGTCCCCTCGAAAACAATACCATCATCCACGGCCTTCATTTCCTGCACGGCCACACCGCGTCCTGGCCCCGCGACATCAAGACGTCCACCGTGGAGTTTCTGGCGAAAATGGTGCCGGCCCGGGTCTTGGTGGTGGACGATAACCGTGTCAATCAGCTCTTGGTGCGGGCGCTGTTGGCCAAAGTCAACCTTCAGGTGGATACGGTCGAAAACGGCCGGGATGCCATTCGGGCGCTGGCTCACAATGTCTACGACTTGGTGCTGATGGATATGCAGATGCCGGAAATGGACGGCCTGGAAACCACCCGGCGCTTGCGGGAAATGGAGGCCCCGGCCTGTAACACGCCGGTGATCGCCATGACGGCCAATGCGCAAAAAAGCGACCGCGCGGCTTGCCTGGCGGCGGGCATGAATGACTATCTTTCAAAGCCCCTGGACCAACACGCCTTTTTCAACAAGATAGACTATTGGATCACCGTATCCCAACGGGACGGGGCCTATGAAGCGCCGGAGCCGGAGGAAAGCGAGGCCAAACCGCAAGAGACGGTTGCCAATGCGGCCCTGGCCGAGGTGATCCGCAACATCAACGCCACGGCCCCGGACAACGATGACCATCCGGAAGCGCCGGAGCCGGTAAAAGCCGGCAAGCGATAGGGTCTGTACCCCGACCCCGCCGATTGGCTAAACTGACCATGTGCCGTGGCCAGGACCGTCGTAAGGATCTCCATGACCCGATTGCAGAAAAACCCGCCGCCAAGGCCACATCGTGGCTTGGGTTTGGTTGCCAAGTGGCATCTGGGTTTGGCCGTGGGCTGTTTTCTTGGCGCGTCATCGCTCCTCCCCCAGACGGTTCAGGCTGAAACGGCGCCGGCAGAGGTAACCGGCGTGGTTTTTGTCGACGAGAATCTGAACGGCCAAAGGGAAGGGAGCGAGCCGGGGCTCGCCGGGGTGGCGGTTTCCAACGGCCGGGACGTTGTGCTGAGCGACGGCGCGGGGCGCTACCACTTGTCCATCTCGTCGGGCGATGTGATTTTCATCAGCAAGCCGCGGGGCTATCTGCCGCCCCTATCCGAAGACGGCCAGCCGCTGTTTTATTATCTCCATGATCCCCAGGGCACGCCGGCAGCGGCGGAATTGCGCTATCCCAA
>JANQKX010000504.1 GCA_028280915.1 Kiloniellaceae bacterium | reverse complement strand
CCGCCCGTGCCCGGTAGGGAGCGGATTTGTACCATGTGGGGGGAATCCCCAGGATCGCCAGGGGATAACAGGAGCACAGGGTACAGACCACCATGTTGTGGACCGTGGGGCTGTTTGCGACCGCGATCAGGTGACCCGCGCCCCAGCCGCCGTAGCCCAGTTCAGCCGCCGCCTTGGCCCCGTCGGCCAGCAGCCGGGTCCGGTAGTCTGGGTCGCACCATGAGCGGGCGACCATGCGGGCGCCCCGCTTGGGGCCGATCTCCTCCGAATAGAGCTGGACCCAGGCATCGATGGCCGCCGGTTCCACCATGCCCTTTTCCACCAGCAGGCTTTCCAGCGCTTTCACCCTAAGGGCCGGCTCGCTGGGCAAATGGCTATGCAATTCCTGGTGAATTTCCGCGACTTTTTGTGATTGGTGTTCGGTCATGGCATCCGGCTATGGCAACCGCCTCCTGAAAAACAACCCTCCTACTATAAATCGCGGGGCCATGGGGACAATGACAAAAATCGGCCGGATCCGAGCGGTGGTTCTGAGCATCGGGGATTTTTTGGTTCCCCTCCCGGCGTAAATCCGATAGGCAAGAGGGATGTTCGCGCGCAAAGCGCCAATTGACCCAATTTCAGGGTCCAACCCAACAGCAAGGCTTGATCCGTGTCCCCGTCATCTCAGGGCAGTTCCGCGGGCCGTCCGCGGCTCAACAGCAAGACCCTCGGGGTTCTTTGCGTCCTGGGGGCGGTGACCGCCTTTTCCACCCAAGATATGGCGATCAAGTGGTTGAGCGGCGATTATGCCTTGCATCAGATCGTCTTTACCCGCGCCCTGGTCGGATTGGCCTTCACCTTGGCCGTTCTGATGCCCTTGGAGGGCGGGTTCAGCAACCTGGTGACCCGGCGCTTGCCCATGCACCTGCTGCGGGGCGCGACGGTGGTGCTGGCCAACATGACCTTTTTCACCGGGCTGGCGGTCTTACCTCTGGGGGAGGCGACGGCGATCTTTTTTGTCGCGCCCCTTTTCGTGACCTTGCTGTCCATCCCCATTCTGGGCGAGCAGGTGGGGCGCCACCGCTGGGCCGCGGTGCTGATCGGGCTGGGCGGCGTGGTGGTCATGCTCCAGCCGGGGGGCGCGGCCTTCCAGGTGGCGACCCTGCTGCCCCTGTCGGCGGCCTTTTGTTACGCCATGCTGCTGGTCCTGACCCGCCGGATGGGGGTGACGGAAAAGGCCTCCACCATGGCCTTTTACATCCAGATTTCATTTGTCTTCATCAGCGCGGCCATCGGCCTGGGCTTCGGTGACGGCCGTTTTGAGCATTCCGATCAGCCTTTGCTGGCCTTCCTGCTGCGGGCGTGGGTTTGGCCGCCGCCGGGCGACTTGGCCATCATGATCGCCGTCGGCTTGGGCAGCGGCGTGGGCGGCTATTTGATCTCCCAGGCTTACCGCAGCGCCGAGGCGACCCTCTTGGCGCCGTTTGAATACGTGGCTTTGCCCATGGCCATATTCTGGAGCGTGTTCATCTGGGGGGACTGGCCAAAG
>JANQKX010000481.1 GCA_028280915.1 Kiloniellaceae bacterium | reverse complement strand
CGCCCTTCGGCCCCGGGGCCTATCTGTTCAAGGCTCTGGTTTCCTTCCTGCGCACCGTGCCCGACCTGATCTGGGCCCTGCTCTTCGTCGCTGCCGTGGGGCTGGGCGCGGTGGCCGGCACCATGACCATCATTGTGGATACCATCGGGTTTTGCGGCCGCTTTTTCGCCGAGGCCATGGAAGACGCGGAAAAGGAGCCCCAGGAGGCGCTCGCCGCCATCGGCGGCAACCCCTTCGCCGTGCTGGCCGGGGCGATCCTGCCCGACGCGTCCCCCTCCATGATCAACGCCTCCCTCTTCGCCCTGGAAAAGGCCGTGCGTTCCTCGGTGGTTCTGGGGCTGGTCGGGGCCGGCGGCATCGGCCAGGAACTGAAAGTGGCCTTTGACCTCTTTCAATACAAAAACGCCGCCACCATCATCCTGGCCATCTTCGTCATCGTGCTGGTCATGGAATACGCCACCGACCGCCTGCGCGCCCGCATGCAGTAACCACCGGCGCCTAGGCCACGCGCCCGCCGCGGCACCACACACCGCGGATCAAGGGGTGCCGCGCATGATCGTGCACCAGCAGCAGATCGGCCCGCTTGCCCACGGCGATCTCGCCCCGGTCTTCCAGCCCCACGGCCCGTGCCGGGTTGCGGGTCACCGTGGCCACGGCCGCCGGCAGATCCATCTCCGACGTCTTGTTCTGCAGCATGAAGGCCGCCGCCAGCAGGCAAGCCGGCGCGTAGTCGCTGGAGAGGATGTCCAGCAAACCTTCCGCCGCCAAGTCCCCCGCCGAGACGTTCCCCGAATGGGAGCCGCCTCGCATCAGGTTCGGCGCCCCCATCAAGACCGCAAGCCCGGCCTCGCGGGAGGCCTTCGCCGCTGCCATGGTGGTGGGGAACTCGGCGATGTGCATGCCGTCGGCCACCGCCGCGCTCACGTGCTCGAGGGTTTCGTCGTCGTGACTGGCCAGCGGCAGGCCCCGGGCATGAGCGCTTTCCACCACATGGCGCCGATGGGCCATGGCATAGCGGTCGTGATCAGAGAGTTTTTTCGCCACCAGCGCGTCCACCTGGGCATCGCTCAGCTTGTATTGAGACTTATGCCAATGGCGGAACTTCTCGATGGTGGAGAACTGACGCTGGCCGGGGCTGTGATCGTTGATGCTGATCAAACGCACCCTGGGGCCGTCGATGAGGCCGTCAACGGTCTCGCAGATGGTGGGCTGATTGACCTCGCACCTGAGATGCAAAAAATGATCCGCCTTCATCATCTTGTCCGCCACGGCCTGGCCATACCCCTCGACGGTTTCGTGCAGCCGGTCGCCGCGCACCCCCGCCGCGGTCAGATCGCCCAGGAACAAGGCATCGAACACAGTGGTGATGCCCGCCGAGACGATCTGGCTGTCGTGCCCCACCAAGCCCGCCATGGTCGGCCAGTGCACCCCCGCGCGGGGCTGCAGGTGCTTTTCCAGGTTGTCCGTGTGCAACTCGACCAGGCCGGGGATCAGATAGTCCCCCTCCATATCCAGGGCGCCCGGGCTGCGCAGACTGCCCCTGTCCCAGGCGGCGATCTCCCCGTCCCGCACCACCAGGTGCCCGGCGACCACCCGGTCGCTCAGGACGATTCGCGCGTTGTTAAAGAGGGTTTCGGTCATGTCACTCCGTTACGCGGCCGCGCCGCTCCACTGATAGTCCTCGATATCCAGGCCCCGGTCGCTCACCGCGTCCCGCACCTCCGTGTCGTGAAAGATACCCACCACCGCGCTGCCGGCGGCTTTCGCCTCCTGGATCAGCTCCACCACCACCCGGCGGTTGGCCGCGTCCAGGGCCGCCGTAGGCTCGTCCAGCAGGAACAGGGGATAGGCATGGGCAAAGCCGCGCGCCAGGTTTACCCGCTGTTGCTCCCCGCCCGAAAAAGTCACCGGCGACAAGGACCACAGGCGATCTGGAATGTTCAGCCGGGACAGCAGGCTAACCGCCCGTTCCTCGGCCGCACCGTCGCCCCGGCCCAGGCGCAGCAGGGGGTCCTTCACCAGATCCAAGGTAGCCACCCGGGGCAAAACCCGCAGGAACTGACTCACATAGCCGATGGTGTCCCGGCGCAACATCAAGATTTCCTGAGGCGTGGCCCGGGCCACGTCGACCCAGCTTGCGGCCGCCCCATTCCCGTCACCTCCTTGCCCATGACGCACCTGAATATGACCCTTGGGCGTGCGGTAGTTGCCGTAGATCATGCGCAAAACCGACGACTTGCCCGCGCCCGACGGGCCACGCAACGCCAGGCACTGCCCCGGCGCCAAGTTAAACGTCAGCCCTTGGATTACGGGCAGGACCCGGCCGCCCTGATTGTGCAGCGTGAAGGTCTTTTCCACATCGGCGACCCGCAACACATCGGCGTCCCGCAAGGTTTTATCCATTTTCGCCTCCCTCATGATCCCCCCGCTCATGGCCGCAACACCGAGGATACCAGCAGCTGGCTGTACGCATGCTGGGGATCATCCAGAACCTGATCGGTCAGGCCCGACTCCACCACCCGGCCGCGCTGCATCACCACCATGCGGTGGGAAATCATGCGCGCCACGGCCAGGTCGTGGGTGACGATGACCGCGGCCAGGCCCAATTCCTGCACCAAGCCGCGCAGCAAATCCAACAACCGCGCCTGAACCGATACATCCAAGCCGCCGGTCGGCTCGTCCATGAAAGCAAGGCGCGGTTGGGTGACCAGGTTACGCGCGATCTGCAGACGTTGCTGCATGCCGCCGGAAAAGGTTGCCGGCAAGTCGTCGATGCGGGCGGCATCGATCTCCGTGCGCGCCAGCCAATCCAAGGCGTTCTCGCGGATCTGCCCATAGTGACGGGCGCCGATCGCCATCAGGCGTTCGCCCACGTTCCCGCCGGCCGAGACCGCCATGCGCAGGCCGTCCCGGGGATTTTGATGCACAAAGGCCCAGTCGGTCCGGGTCAAGAGGCGCCGCGCCGGCTCACTCATTTTATGAACGTCCACCATGTCCCCGCTACGGTCGCGGAAACACACATCGCCCCGGTCCGGCGTCAACTGACCGTGCAAGAGGCGCAGCAAGGTGGTCTTGCCCGAGCCGGACTCGCCCACCACCGCCAAGACCTCGCCGGGCCAGAGGTCGAAGGTCACCTCGGCGCAGCCGATAATGCCGCCATAGGATTTTCCCAGGTCCCGCACCCTCAGCAGCGCTTGATTTTCAGCGGTCATCCCGCGCCTCCAGCTCGGAAGTGTCCCCATTTTGCGCGGCGCGCCGTTGGGCGCAAAAATCACTGTCTGAGCAAACGAACATGCGCTCACCCTGGTCGTTTACCAACACCTCATCCAGGAAAGCATGCTCCGCGCCGCAGAGGGCGCAGGCCTGATCCCAGCGCTGTACCTCGAAGGGATGATCTTCGAAATCCAGGCTTTTCACCGTGGTATGGGGCGGAATGGCATAGATGCGTTTTTCCCGGCCGGCGCCGAAAAGCTGCAGCGCCGGGCAGCTGTCCATCTTGGGATTATCAAACTTTGGCGTGGGCGAGGGCGCGGTGACATAGCGCCCGTTGACCAGCACCGGATAATCATAGGACGTCACGATGCGGCCGTGCCGGGCGATATCCTCATAGAGCTTCACGTGCATGACGCCGTAATCGGACATGGCATGCATCTGCCGGGTTTCCGTTTCCCGAGGCTCCAGAAAACGCAAGGGCTCGGGAATGGGCACTTGGTAGACCAAGATTTGGTCCTCGCTGAGCGGGGTTTCGGGAATGCGGTGACGGGTTTGAATGATGGTCGCGTCCTCGGTACGCTCGGTCGTCGCCACGTCGGCGGTTTTTTGAAAGAACTTGCGAATGGACACGGCGTTGGTGGTATCGTCCGAGCCCTGGTCGATCACCTTCAGCCGGTCGTCGGGGCTGAGGATCGCCGCCGTGACTTGCACGCCGCCCGTGCCCCAGCCATAGGGCATGGGCATTTCCCGGCTGGCGAAGGGCACCTGATAGCCGGGGATGGCGATGGCCTTGAGCAGGGCCCGGCGGATCATACGTTTGGTTTGCTCATCCAGGTAGGCGAAGTTATAGCCCTCGTCCACCAGGGTTTCCTGGGAGGCCGCCATTGTCATTCCGCCGCCTCCGCCGTGTTTTCTTGCGCCTTCAGGCGCATGCGCCGCACCATCTCCAACTCGGACTGAAAATCCACGTAGTGGGGCAGCTTCAAATGCTCCACGAACCCGGTGGCCTGCACGTTGTCGCTGTGGGACAAGACGAATTCCTCATCCTGGGCCGGCGCGTCGGACGCCTCGCCATAGGTCTCGGCCCGCAAGGCCCGATCCACCAAGGCCATGGACATGGCCTTGCGTTCGCAGTGCCCGAAGGTCAGACCATAGCCCCGGGTGAACTGGGGCGGCTGGGTGGCCGAGCCCTTGAACTGGTTGACCATATCGCATTCGGTCACTTCCACCTCGCCGATCTCCACGGGGAAGCCCAGTTCCTCCGGCACGAAACTGACGGCAACCTTGCCCAGGCGGATCTCCCCGGCAAAGGGGTGGTTCCGGCCATAGCCGCGCTGGGTGGAATACCCCATGGCCAAGAGGAACCCCTCGTCGCCCCGCGCCAAATTCTGCAAACGCAAGGGCCGGTTGGCCGGAAAGTTGAGGGGATCACGGGTCAAGTCCGGCGCCGCCTCCATGGTGTCCCCTTTCGCCGGCACTTCGCTTTTTTCCACCAGACCCTCCCCGCTGAGGATACCCAGGATGTGGGGCGGCGGGTCCTCGGCGGCTGGCGCGTCGGGCGAGTCCGCCAAGACGGTCTCCTCTTGGTCTTCCGACTCGGCGGCCAAGGTAAAATCGATCAATCGATGGGTATAATCGAAGGTGGGCCCCAAGAGCTGACCGCCTGGGATGTCCTTGAAAATGGCCGAGATACGCCGGTCGGGCTGGATCTGCCCCGTATCCACCGGCAGGGACGGACCGAAGCGCGGCAGGGTGGTGCGGTAGGCCCGCACCAAAAAGATCGCCTCGATCAGATCGCCCCGGGCCTGTTTGATCGCCAGGGCCGCCAGGTCCCGGTCGTAGAGGGACCCCTCGGTCATCACCCGGTCCACCGCCAGCTTAAGCTGCTCGCGGATCTGGGCCACGCTGAGTTCGGCGACCGAGGTATCCCCGCGCCGGTCCCGCGCCAGCAGGTCATGGGCCGCCGAAATGGCCGCTTCACCGCCCTTTACCGCCACATACATCAGTTCAGCTCCACTTTAGTGGTCCTGGGCAAAGCGGCGATGTCCCTGCCGCAAGCCAGAAACAGATCAAAGCCCATGGGAAACAAGGCATGATTTTCCCCCAGGATTTCCAGCAAGGCCGCCGTGGCCTGCGCGTCGATCCCCAGTCCCAAGCGCCGGGAGGTTTCGATGCCCGGGCCGGTCAAGGTCAGCGGCCCTTGTGGGCTCATGGCCGGCACCTGCAAAATGGCCGTCGCGCCCCGGTCGGGGTAATCCGCCGTGCCCCGCGTTACCCGCGCCAAGATCGCCAAGCCCGTTTCCGCGTTCAAAACGACGAAGTGCCCCTTGGACGGATCTTCGGTCAAGGGACAGCCCGCATGGAACCGCAAATGATCCGCCGCCCCGTCGGATGTAAGTGAAGGTTCCAGATAAAGAGGTGTCCCTGAATCGCACAGCGTCAACAAAACCGCAAAGGCGGCGGGACACAATCCACCAATCCCGCCCGGCGGCCGCGACAAGGTCACGATGCGTCCTGGGTTGGCTTGGGCCTGCATGAGACCCCGAAACGCCAAGGTCCCATCAACAACCGGATCATCAAAGGCCCGAACAATTCCCCCAGTCCCATTCATTTGTTGTCCTCGCCCCGCACCATGGTGAAAAAGTCGACCCGGGTTTGATCCACCTGGGCGGCCCGCTGGCGCCGGGCTTGGGACCGGGCCTGGGACAAGGGTTGAATCACCTGTCGCTCGATCATGGCGTGAGTCGCCGCGTCTTGCAGCATGGCGTCCAACACCGCGGCCACTTCCGCGTGCCGCTTGTTGCGTCCTGCCACATAGGAATACCCTTGGTGCCCGTTGGCACAGTCCACCACGCAACGGCACAGAGTCATCTCGCCCAGGTTAAAGGCCTCCCCCGCCCCGCCGGCGCGGCCCTGAACCATGACGGTGCCGGTCTCCGGCCCGCGCACCCGGCGATAGTCGGGTTTGTCCGTCACCGCCTGCCACAGGCTGTCCAAGAGCGCAAAATCGGCCTTGGCCAGGCTCGCCATCCAGGCCTGGCGCCGCGCCTGCGCCTCGCTCAGCGCCTCTTGCGACACCGGGATCGCACCGCCCTCACCCATGAGCTTGTCTCCTCTCCCGGGTTCCTCCGGGACAAACCGCCGCGCCGTTATGGCCCCCGCCCACAAAACCGAGGCCGAAAAAGTCCGGGCCCCAAAAACCCACCGACAAAATAGAAAGAACCATGTTCTCGCCTCGACAATTGAAAAATTTGTCTAGATGTCTATATCTATTTATGCTTACAATAGGCTCCTTGGTCGGGCGGAGTAAAGCAGAATTTGTGCGAAGCTTTCATGACACTTCCCCTTGAAAGTGATCCGCGGAAAAAGGATGGAGTGGTTTGTTGGATGGGACGAAGCTAAGCGCCAACAGCGGGGTGGCCCTGTGGCGGCAGATCGCCTTGGCTTTGGAAGAGGAGATCGCCCGGGGCAGTCTGGGTCCTGGCGCGCGCCTGCCGACGGAAATTGAACTGGCCAAGCGCTTCAGCGTCAACCGCCACACCGTGCGCCGCGCCGTGGCCAGCCTGTCCGAGGCGGGCAAGCTGCGGGTGGAGCAGGGCCGCGGCACCTTCGTTCCGGAGGAGATCCTGCATTTCCCCCTGACCGAACGCACACGCTTTACCCAGATCGTCGAGGACGGCCGGCGCCATCCCCATCGGGAAATTCTCGCCACCGAGATCGTCAAGGCCGACGAAACCATCGCCGCGAACCTGCAGCTACGTAAGGGCGCCAAGGTCCTGCGGATCGAAAGCCTAAGCTTCGTGGACGACCGGCCAATCAGCCTGTCGGTCAGCTACTTTCCCGCCGCCCGCTTCCCGGACCTGGGCCCGGCGATCGGGGAGACCCTCTCCGTGACCGAAGCCTTGCGCCGCTACGGCATCGACGACTACCGGCGCAAGTCCACCAAGATCACCGCCCAGATGCCCAATCAGGAGCAGTCACGCCATCTGCGCCTAGCGCCCAACCGGCCCCTTTTGCAAACGGAAAAGGTGGATATCGATCTGGACGGCGAGCCCATCGAATACGGCATCAGCGGCTTCGCCGGCGACCGGGTGGAACTCACCATCGACATGGAACGCCTGACCGACCACCCCTGACCTGCCAGCACCCGGTTCTATCCGTAGGCGATGGCGGGCAGCCAGGTGACGATCTTGGGGAACTGATAGACGAGCAAGAGCCCCAGGAGCTGCACCACCGGGACCACATTTTGTCGATTTAAATTTACAAACCAGATTAAGCTGCGGCGCGTGCCGAACCATCCGTACCAAAAAATCTTGTCAAGCCGCCGGGAAACTCAGCGCAGGACGTTGTAGAGAACCGTGGGATGGGCCTTGTTTTTCAGCTTGATCTCGCCGATGCGCTCACATTCAAAGGACTGGCGAACCTTTTCGTAGATATCCTCACCGATCAAGATCTGGTTCTCCGCCGCTGCGGTTTCATAGCGCGCCGCGGTGTTGACCACGTCGCCGATCACCGTGAAGTCCAGCCGGGCCAGGGATTCCGAGCCGATGTTGCCGCTGACCACCTCGCCGGAATTCACCCCGATGGACACCTTTACGGGCGGCAAGCCCTGGCTGTCCCCACCAGCGCTCAACTGATCCAGCTTGTCGCGGATGGCGATGGCCGCGTCCAGCGCCCGGTCCACGTGATGCTCGCCGCGAAACAGCGACATCACCGCGTCGCCGATGAACTTGTCGACAGCCCCTTCCAAGGCGATGACCTCCGGCACGATTAGATCGAACAATCGGTTGAGCATGGTCACCACCTGGTCGGCGGGCCGGTTCTCGGCAATGGCGGTGAAGTTGCAGATATCCACGAACATGACCGTGGCGTCGATGGATTCATTGGCCAAGAGCTGGTCCTGGGCCTGACGCTTGGTCATGAAGTTCAAGACATTGTCGTCCACGTACATTTTCAAAATGTCGTTTTCCCGGATGGCCCGGACGGTTTCCTTGGTTTTAGTCACCTCCACCAGGGTTTTGTTCAAGGTGACTTCCAAGTCCTTGAAGTCGATCGGCTTGGTCAGGAAATCATAAGCGCCCCGGTTCATGGCCTCGCGGATGTTGGCCATGTCGCCATAGGCCGAGACCACCACCGCCTTGGTCAGGGGATTGACGTCGTGCAACTCGGCCAGCAGGGAAAGACCGTCCATGCGGGGCATGTTGATGTCGGTCAACAAGATATCAGTCTGCGGCTCGGACTTCAGCTTTTCCACCGCCTCGACCCCATCCTGGGCGAAGCCGAAGCTCAGCTTGCCCTCGCGGATCTGCCGTCGGAACTTCTGCCGCAGCAAGATCTCCAGATCGGGCTCGTCATCGACCGCTAAAATTTTCGCACCCATACCGCTTGAACCACTACCTCGTTTTGAACCTTCGTTTCTTGGCGGCCGCAGCCTTCGGCTTGCTGCTCACGCCAAGGGCGGGCCGCGTCAGCCCCCCGTCTTCTTTTGACTGACGGGCAGGACAATCTGAAACTCCGTACCCTCTCCCGGGCTCGACTGCACGTCCAGCCGGCCGCCATGCTGCTCAACCACAATATCATAAGAAATGGAAAGGCCTAGACCCGTGCCCTCGCCGGCCGCCTTGGTGGTGAAAAAGGGCTGAAACACCTTTTCGACCACCTCTTCGGGCATGCCGGGCCCATTGTCGCGAATGCGGATTTCCACCTGATTGTTGCGGCGCTTGGTGGCGAAGGTCACCCGGGGATCATAGCCCTCTTCCGCCTTTTCGGATTTTTGAAACACCGCCTGGAAGGCATTGGCGGTGATATTCAGGATCACCCGGCCCAAATCTTGCGGCACCACCTCGACCGGGCCCAGATCGGCCGCCAGGTCCTTGTCCAGCGTGACGTTGAACTTCTTGTTCTGGGCACGCATGCCGTGATAGGCAAGATTCACGTATTCCTCGAGCAACTTATTGATGTCTATGGTGTCGAAGGTATTGGAGGATTCCCGCGAGTGTTCCAACATGCCGCGCACGATACCGTCCGCCCGCTTGCCATGCTCGTTGATCTTGCCCAGGTTCAGGTCCAGGTCGGCGCAGATGTCATCGATTTCCTCCCGCGCCTCGCTCCCAATCGCCTTGCCCGAGGTGTCCAGTTGTTCTTTCAATTCGTCCAGCAGTTCTTGGGACAAGCTGGCGAAGTTGTTGACGAAGTTCAGGGGGTTTTTGATTTCGTGGGCGATGCCCGCGGTCAACTGCCCCAGGGACGCCATCTTCTCCGACTGAACCAGACGCCGCTGAGCCGCCTGCAGTTCCGATAGGGCGGCTTCCGCCTTTTCCTTGGCCTCGCGCATGGACTCCTCGGCCTGGCGCCGCTTTAGGGCGTTTTGCTTAAACACCACCAGGGCCTGGGCCATATCCGAGATTTCGTCGTTGCTTTTCGAAGGGGGAATGGGGGCCTCCAGGTTGCCGTCGGCGATGGCCAGCATGGTGGACGACATGCCCTGCAGGCGGCGCACGATGTTGCGCAGCACCACGATCCAGGCAATCAGGACCACGGCGGCCAGACTCAGCGCCGAGATCCCCAAGAGCACGATCTCCCCTTGGCCAAGCCCGCGCAGGGTCACCGCCGAGGCGTGGGAGGCGGACTGCTTGGCCAAATCCACAAAAAACTCCGTCGCCCGGTTTAGTTCCCCGGCCAACCGTTGGCCGTCCACCAAAAAACTGGCCGCGCTATCCTGCGCCGCCAGCTCGCTCAAGCGCACCGCGAAGATGGAGCCGCTGCCCCTGCCGTAGTCTAAAATACGCGCGATCGAGGGCCGCAGGCGGGGCGCCTTGTCGCGCATGGAATCAGCATGCAAATGGGCATCGATCTGATCCCGCAGTTCTCCGTAGCGCTCTTCGAGCAAAGCCACGCCGGGGGCATCGATGCCCGTGGAGCCTTGCCCCAGGAGGCCGAACAATTGGTTCACCGCCGACTTGACCAGGATCAGGGTCTCCAGCTTTTCCACCCCGTCCTGGGTCTTGGCGACCATGGTCTGGCCTTCCTTGGACATCTCCGTAGCGGAACGCAGGATCTCCTCGTCCACCAGTGTGATGGTCTGATTGCTCGCCATGGTGAATACGGTTTGCAAGTCCTGCAGCCTGGCCAACTGTTCCGCCAAGGCCGCCTGGCCCGGGGCCCCGGGATCGTTACCGGCCGCCAGCAAATCGCCCTTCAGGTCGAACACACCTTCTTGGCCCGTCGCCAAGGCGACGATATCCAGGGCGGATTTCGCCAATTGCCGGTCCTCGGCGCTGTCGGACAGCTGGCTGAAGGCGCCCTTGATCTGCGCGATGGGCGCCACGGTGGCGTTGCGCAATTCAAAGAGGTTGTCCGCGTCCTCGGCACCGAAGGCCTGGTACATGGCCGAGGTCAGGTAATAGACGTTGGACTGCACCACCAAGGCGGCGCGCAGGGCGTCGAAACTATCGTCGATCAGGGACGAAATGCCGGCCGTACCCTCGGCCACGCTGCGCCGGGTCGAATCGAGCATTTCCTCGCGGGCCGCGTCGATCAAAGGATCGATCAAGACGATGAACGCGCGGTGGTCCTGGGCCAGGGCGGCGTTGAGCGCGTCCCGCTCGCTCTTGGCGGCGATTTTTTCCGACACCGCCATGCGCAATTGCTCGATGTTGTCGTTCACCGAGCGGACCAGCTTGTCAAAGCTTTGTAGTTGCACGCTGTCATCGCCCTGGTGCATCCCGTGCACGAAGGTCAGAATTTCGATCTCGTCCAAGCGCTCGGCGACGATCCGATAGGCCTCGCGCAGCTCGTTGCGGGAATTGGCGTTGGCCAAAAGGGGAATGGCGGCCGACAGCTGGGCATTCTCCTGGGCCAGTTGAAAGGAGTTTTCGATTTCCGGCAGGCTCTCCTCGGCGATGAGCGCCATGTTCTGCCGCACCTCGCCGAACAGGGCCCAGGCGACCACCGCCGCCAAGATGGTCAAGGCGGCGACCGCGCAAAAAGCGACGAACAGCTTGGTACCGATATCGAAGCGTTTCAAAAAGCCGTTTTTGGCCAGGGAAGGCCGGTCGCTCCCCGGTGCCTCCTCAAGACCATTTGCCGTTGACGTATTACTTGCCAAGCCGTGCTCCTCAATCCCGCCAATTCATGGCGATCACAATAGACTAATCCCAGCGGCTGCAAAATGCATGGCGTCATTCACCCGCGGTCGGACAGTGTCATGGTGTCCACCTGCCGTTTGATCCGTTCCATGGCCGGCCGGGGGTCTTGTTGGCCGCTGCGCAGGAAGCTGCCCAGCTCCCGCGGGATGATGCGGGTGGAGATTTCCGGCCAGGCGGGCAGATCGGGCTCCGAACCC
>JANQKX010000462.1 GCA_028280915.1 Kiloniellaceae bacterium | reverse complement strand
CTACGAGGTCTTCCTCAGCCTGGGCACCGCGCCCAACGGGGCCCTGGCCATCGCCGTGCTGGACGACTGGTCGGAGCGCACCGACCCCAGCCTGCACGTGGAGGCCATCCTGCAGCGCCTGCGGGGCAAGCTGTGGAGCATCGCCGCCGCCAACGTGATTGCCTTTAACATACCCCCCATTCCCGGCCTGGGCACCACAAGCGGTTTCGAGATGGAACTGCAGGATTTGGGCGGCCGCTCCCCGCAAGAGCTGGCGGCCGTGCTCAGGGGCTTGGTCTTCGCGGCCAATCAGGACCCGGTCCTGACCAACGTGTTCAGCACCTTTTCCGCCGACGTGCCCCAGATCTTCCTGGACGTGGACCGGGACAAGGCAGAGGCGCTGGGCATTCCCATTTCCGAAATTTTCAACACCTTGCAGACCAACCTGGGCTCTTTTTACGTCAACGACTTCAATCTCTTCAACCGCGTCTACAAGGTGATCCTCCAGGCCGAGGCCAAGGACCGCGGCCACATCGAAGATATTGACCGCATCCATATCCGCAACGCCAGCGGCGACATGGTCCCCTTGCGCACGCTGGTCCAGGTCGAGCATATCCTGGGACCGGAATCCCTGCGCCGCTACAACCTTTTTGTGTCCGCCAACGTGAGCGGCGCACCGGCACCGGGCCGCAGTTCGGGCGAGGCCATCGCCGCCATGGAAAATCTCGCCGCGACCACCTTGCCGGACGGCTACGCCATTGAATGGACGGGAACCACCTATCAAGAGATCAAGGCCGGGGGCCAGGCCTCGTTTATTTTCGGGCTGGCCCTGGTTTTCGTTTACCTTTTCCTGGTCGCCCAGTACGAGAGTTGGAGCATTCCCCTGCCGGTCATCCTTTCGGTCACGGTGGCGGCCTTCGGGGCCCTGTTCGCATTGCTGATTCTGCGCCTGGACAACAACATTTACACCCAAATCGGCTTGGTGATGCTGATCGGCCTGGCCAGCAAAAACGCCATCCTGATCGTCGAATTCGCGAAAGAACAGCGGGAAGCCGGCCAATCCATATCTGATGCCGCCATCACCGGCGCCCGCTTGCGCTTCCGCGCCGTCATGATGACCAGTTTTTCCTTCATCTTGGGCGTCTTTCCCCTGGTCGTGGCGGTCGGTGCCGGCGCCGCCAGCCGTCGTGCCTTGGGTACGGCCGTCTTCGGCGGCATGCTGGCGGCCGCCGCCGTGGGCATATTCATCATTCCCGTGCTTTATGCCGTTTTCCAAGGCCTGCGTGAGAAGATCAAAGGTATCGGCCAGCAAACGCCGGCCCCAAACCCGGCTCAGGTAAACGGCGGCCAATCCAAATAACTAAACTTTGCCTCAATACCAGGTACCGGTGTCTTCGGAATAGTTGGAATTCGCCCCGGCTTCCAATTCCTGAGCGATTTTACTTGTCCAATACCCGCTGTGACCCCAAATGAGCTTAGGCAAAGTACCCGGCCGGTCACGCGTTAACCCAATGCGGGTAGAGGCAAGTGTTAAGGAGCAAAGTTACCGCACATGCATGGCATTCCCGAACCCGATGTAACTTATCTAAAAATCTTGTCATCTAGCGACATGATTGGGAGGCGCTGCTTGACTTCACATTTTAGTTTTTGTTCAAGAATTAAATAAATATAAATAAAAAACCGTATAAAGTTGAAACAATACCGTTAAATTATATTAATTTGCTTTCTCTTAAATAAATTGATATACAACAATAGCATCTCGTTTTAATTGGACTTATGTAGATCCATAGAACGATGACCTAAGGAAGCCCAGAAGAGGTTGAAGGAGATCAGGTAGATTTGCACATTCTGGCCGTCAACTGGCCATTCCGCGGCGATCACCATGGGTGTGAATCGATTTGACGCCCATGAAATCGATTTCGCCAAAACTTGAGTCTTGTTGGTGGAGCGATGCCATTAGGCATTGAGCCATGCTTTTTTACGGCCAGAGATAGGCATAGGAGAGATTAATGAGTGATAACGACAAAGTTGGATTCGAAGACGAAGATACCCCGGTTCTAGCCTCATTGGTTGTGTCGGGAACTACCGGTAACGATGTGTTAAATGGCAGCAATGACGACGACACGATTAGCGGCCTTGGTGGCAACGATACCCTTCGCGGAAGACAGGGCGATGACGTCCTGGAAGGCGGCTCCGGAAGAGATAGCTTAATCGGCGGAAATGGCAACGATACCTTGGATGGTGGCGCCGGTCTTGATAGGCTGCGGGGCGGTCTCGGCAATGACACCTATGTCGTTGACAACGTAAATGAGAACCTCGCCGAGGAGTCGGACTCCGGCTATGATATTGTTCAGTCTTCGGTGAACTGGACGCTGGGCAACAATTTCAACGAACTGCAATTGACCGGCAGCGATAACCTGGACGGGGTCGGCAACAATGTTGCCAACCGGATGGTCGGCAACGACGGTAACAACGTCTTGTCTGGTCTTGAAGGCAATGACGAATTGCTGGGCGGCGCAGGCGACGACCGGTTGCTCGGCGGCTCCGGCCGCGATCGTTTGGTCGGCGGCGCCGGTGACGATTTTGTCAGCGGCAACCGGGGCAGAGACGAGCTCTTCGGCGGCGGCGGCAACGATACCATGTTTGGGCGTGCCGGCAACGACACCATGAATGGCGAGGCAGGCGATGACGTCATGAATGGAGGCGACGCTCGCGACACGTTGCTCGGTGCTTCCGGTAACGATACCCTGATCGGTGGAAAGGGCCAGGACAACCTGCGCGGCGGCAGCGGCAGGGACACCCTTTCCGGCGGTGACGGTGCCGATACCTTGGAAGGCGGCACGGGTAGCGACACCATGACCGGCGGTTCGGGTAACGATACCTTTGTTATGGCCGCCAATTCCGGCAATGACACGATCACGGACTTCGTTTCCGCACAAGACGTCTTGGATGTAAGCGCCTTTGACTTTGTCGACGGCAATGCCGTCCTCGGTGCGGCAACCGACGATGGAACGGATACCACCATCGACCTGGGCAACGGCAACAGCGTGACCCTTGAAGGGGTCTTGGTGACCGACCTCAACGCCAACGACTTCATCGTCTAACACTTTCTACAGGTAATGGGCCGCGACCCGCGGTTCATAATCGGTTGAATCGGGAACCAGGCCGAAAGGTCCGGTTCCCGATTTTTTTTGCCGCATGCGTTCCCATGGTGCGTTCACCGGAAATCGGATTTGGTAGGCACCAAGAGTACGCCGTGCCGCCAAACTTGGGCGCAAACCTTGCGTAAACCGTCCAGCCGCGCGATCATCCGTGATCATCAAGGACTGGGCATTCCATGTGCAGATTGAGCGGCCCCCTAAGGGCAACACCATGCCGCGCTATCTGGGACCCCAAGGCTTAACCGGAAGGAAGCGGCTGAATGAAAAAAATTTTGATCGTCGAAGACGTCGCTTTCAATTTGGATCTTTTGGTCCAGCTGTTGGAGGATCACTACACCATCATAACGGCCGGCGATGGGGCCGAGAGCGTGCAAAAGGCGGGGGAAGAAAAGCCCGACCTGATCTTGATGGACCTGTCCCTGCCGGTCATGGACGGCTGGGAAGCCTCGCGCCAGATCAAGGCCCAGTCGGACTTGGCCCACATTCCCATCATCGCGGTCACGGCCCATGCCATGCAGGGCGACCGGGAACGCACCCTGGAAAGCGGCTGCGATGATTACATCACCAAGCCCATCGACGAGGATTTGCTTTACGCCAAATTGGCGCGGCACTTAAGCGAAGGCGATTCCTAATTCGATTGTTTCGGCTTCGTCGGGAAACGACCCTGAAGTCGGTCGATCATCTCTTGGGTCCCTCTCTCACGGAGAATCGGGACGCTCGTCGCTGGCCTCGGACAAGATCCATTCCCTGAATCGTTTTGCCGGTTCGCGCAGCGGCACCTCCGTCGGGGTCAAGACGTAAAAGGCGCCCTCGGTGCGCAAGGTCGCTTCCGCCGGGCGCACCAAAAGACCTTGGGCCAGGAAGTTTTCCGCCAAACGTCCGCCTCCCAGGGCGATGCCCTGACCGTCCAAGACCGCTTGGATGAGCACCAGGTAATTGTCGAATTCCAGCCCCCGCGTGGTCGGCTTGCCCGCAACGCCCATGGCCCCGAACCAAGAACTCCAGGTCACCCAGTTGCGGTCCGGCTCGATCAGGTGAATGAGGGTCTCGTCCAAAAGCGCCTTCAGGTCTCGAATCTTGCCCCGTTTTTTGAGATAGCCCGGCGAGCAGACGGGAAAGACCTCGTTGTCGAACAAGTGAACCGCGTTAACCCGCGGCCAATCTCCTGATCCGTAGCGAACCGCCACGTCAATGCCCTCTGCGGCCAGGTTGCGGATGGGCGCGGAAGCCACCATTCTCAGATCCACATCCGGGTGCTTGGCCCGAAACTTGGAGATGCGCGACATGAGCCAATAGTTGGCGAAGGTCACGCTGGTGGAAACCGTCAACTCCTTGGGATTGCGCACACGCGTGATGTCCTCAACCGTCGCCGCGATATGCTCCAGACCCATGGTCACGGCCTTTTGCAGCCGGAACCCCTCCGCCGTGAGGGCCAGGCCGCGGGGCTGCCGGTCAAAAACTTTTAATCCCAGATGGCCCTCAAGGACCTGAATTTGGTGGCTGACGGCAGCTTGCGTCACATTGAGTTCCCGCGCCGCACGCGTGAAGTTTAGCTGGCGCGCGGCCGCTTCAAAGGCCACCAAACAATTCGCCGGGGGCAAGCGCACTCTCAGGCTCGTCATTAATTTTTTTGATACCTCGATGAGAATTTGTGCCGTTTACAGACCATAGTGAAATCCGTTTCCTAAGAAAATGGATTTTTAGGCTCCGGCACTTCGGCGCCGTGTGACAGGGAAGGAAACGACAATGCACCAGATTGGCTTACTGCTCTCCCAAGACGACAATACGCTGGAGGTCATGCTGCTGGTCGAGGCATTGAAGACCGCCAACAAACTGGCGGGCCGCAGCCTTTATGTGTGGCGAGAACTGGATCCCAACCGGCCGGAGGAAAACTGGAACGTGGACACGGCCGTGGTGTTCGGCAAAGCCGGCCGCCCCGGTATCTCGGCGCAGGATCCGGCCGCCCAGCTGCGCAAGCTTTCGGTCACGGGCCGGCGCGTGGGCAGCGTGGGTCAAGGGGCCTTTTTGCTGGCGCAGGCGGGCCTCTTTTCCGGGCACAAGGCCGCGGTGCCGTGGGACGCCGCCGATTGCTTCCGCGAGCTCAATCCCCAGATCGACATTGTGGACAGCTGCTTTATCATCGACCGCAAGCGTTTCAGCTGTTGCGGCCAGCTGGCCACCGCTGATCTGGCCATTCGTCTGATCGAACAGGATCACGGCCAGGTATTGGCCAATCAGATCGCCGATGCTCTCTGTCTGGATCGGGTGCGCGCCAGCCATGAGCCGCAAGGCAATCTGCGCCGTGCCGGCTACAAATCTCTTCACCCCAAGCTGGCGGCGGCCATCACGGTCATGGAGGAGAACCTGGAAACCCCGGTTTCCCTCGATTGGCTGGCTCAATCCATCGAATTGTCGCCGCGCCAGCTGCAACGCTTGTTCCGTGAGCACCTGGAGGAGAGCCCCTCCACCTATTACATGCGCCTGCGCTTGAAAAGGGCCCGGGCTCTGGTGGAAGGCACGGACATGCAGATCTCCGAGGTGGCCATGGCCTGTGGATTTGTCTCCCTGTCCCATTTTTCCCGGCGCTACCGCATGGAATTCGACCGGGTGCCCGGCCGCGGCCGCCATAACCATCCCGCCGGCGCCCCGCAGCCTGGCGCGCCCCGCGGCGCCCAGCCGGGGCAGGCCAGCGCCCACGACTGGCTCTGAGGCGCCAGCGCGCCTCGCTTCACCTGGCCTCCTTTCCAGGGGTTCGATAAACTGTGATCACAGTTATTGAACGGAGATGTGGCCCTGGCCCTTTTAACTCGCCCCGAAGTGATTCTATCCCGGAAAGCAAAATCCAGTTGATGTGCTTTGGCCGTCTGTGCCATAACGACTCAAACTGTGATCACAATTAAATCGTCGCTCCGATTGCCAAGCGATGGGCAAAGGAGCCATGATGGGACGACGGCTAAAGCGTCCTTGACCGGGAGGGGTGGCCATGCAAACGACAGCGCGGGTGGTGGTGATCGGCGGCGGCGTCACCGGGTGCAGCATCTTGTATCACCTGGCCAAAAAAGGCTGGCAGGACGTGATGCTGATCGAGCGTCAGGAACTGACCTCGGGCTCGTCCTGGCACGCCGCGGGGGGCCTTTTCACCGTGACCCGGCCCAATGCGGTGGCTGCCCTGCAGAAGTACACCTTCGAGATCTACCCCAAACTGGAACAGGAAAGCGGCCAGTCCTGTGGCTTTCACGATACCGGCGGGCTGATGCTGTGCCGCAATCACGAAGAGATGGATTTTCTGCGCCAGATGCAAAGCGCCTGCCGCCGCCTGGGCATCGAGTCCGATTTTATCTCGCTGGAAGAAGCCAGGGAAAAGGCGCCCATTCTGGAAACCGCGCCCCTGGTCGGCGCTCTGTGGGAGGAAGAGGGCGGCCACGTGGACCCGGCCAGCGCCACCCAGGCCTTCGCCGCCGCCGCGCGCAAGCTGGGCGCCACCATCGTGCGGCACAACCCGGTGATCGAGACCAATCCCCTGCCCAACGGCCATTGGCAGGTGGTGACCCAAAACGGCACCATCGAAGCGGAGAAGGTGGTCAACGCGGCCGGCCTCTGGGGCCGGGAAGTGGCGGCCCTGGCCGGGATCAGCCTACCCCTCATGCCGGTGGAGCACCACTACCTGGTCACCGAGACCGTGCCGGAAATCCAGGCGCTGGACCGGGAGCTGCCCCAGATCAACGACGGGGAATACAACATCTATGCCCGGCAGGAAGGGCAAGGCCTGCTTCTGGGCGCCTATGAGTCCCACTGCGTCCACTGGGCCGAAGGGGGCACGCCCCAGGATTTCGGCCACGAATTGCTGCCCGACGATCTGTCGCGCATGGAGGTCAATTTCGAAAAGGCCGTCGAGGTCATGCCCTGTATCGCCACCGCCGGGGTGAAGCGGGTGATCAACGGGCCGATGATTTTTTCCCCCGACCTGGGGCCCCTGCTCGGCCCCCACCCCAAGCTGACGAACTACTTCTGCGCCAACGGGGTCATGACCGGTTTCAATCAAGGGGCCGGTATCGGCATGGTCATGGCCGATTGGATCGTGGAAGGCGAGCCGCCCTTCGACATCTTCTGCTGGGACGTGGCCCGCTATGGCGACTGGGCCGACACCGCCTATACCAAGGCGCTGACCGGCTATTTTTACGAACACCGCTCCGATCGCATATACCCCTATCAGGAGTTCGAGGTGGGCCGGCCCATCACCACGCCGCCGGTTTACGACCGCCTGGCGGCGGCGAACGGGGTCTTTGGCGCCAGCTTCGGCCAGGAGCATCCCTTGTGGTTCGCGCCCGCGGGCAGCCCCGCAGAGGACAACCTGACCTTCGGCCAGCCGAACTGGTGGCAGCCCGTGGCCGACGAAGGCCGTCGCCTGCGCGACGGCGTGGGCCTGATGGAATTCTCCGCCATGGCTAAGTTCATGGTCTCCGGCCCCCGGGCGGAAGACTGGCTGAACCAGGTCATGGCCAACAAGATGCCCGCGGCCACGGGCCGCATGGTGCTCTCCCCCATGCTCAGTGAGCGGGGCCGCCTGATCGGCGACTTTTCCATCACCCGCCTGGGCGAGGATCAGTTTTATGTCCTGGGCGCCGATGTGATGCAGTTGGCGTTCGAGCGCCACTTCGCCCGGTTCCTGCCCGCCGAGGGTGTTGTCATCGAAAATCTCTCCCATGACCACGCGGGCCTCCACATCGCCGGCCCCGCGGCACAGGCCTTGCTGGCGAAGGTGGCGGAGGCCGATGTCACCACCGAGGCCTTCCCTTTCATGACAGGTGGGCGCCTATCGCTCGGCGGGGTCGATGACGTGATTGCCCTGCGGGTCTCCTTCACGGGGGAATGCGGTTATGAATTTTATTGCCCCCGCGCGGACCAGCCGGCGCTTTTCGACCTGCTCTGCACCGCCGGAGAGAGCCTGGGCCTCTGCCTGACGGGCACGCGGGCCTTGATGATGACCCGCCTGGAAAAGAGCTTCCCCGCCTGGGGCACGGAACTTTCCCCCGACTACACGCCCTATGAAGCCGGTGTGGGACGCTTTATTGCCACGGGCAAGGCGGATTTTGTCGGCAAGGCCGCCGCGCTCGAGCTGAAGGACGCCCCTCTGCGGGAGACCCGCGTCACCTTCACGGTGGATGCGGGAGAGGCTTGTGTCTGGGGCGACGAGGCGGTGTTCAAGGACGGTCAGTGGGTCGGCTATGTGTCCTCGGGCGGCTACGGCGCCACCGTCGGCGAACATATCGCCCTTGCTTACGTGGACCCGCAAACGGCCGTGCCCGGCCCGGGTTTCACCATCGAGATCCTGGGTGATCAACGTCCGGCCGTCTTGCATGACGCGCCCCTGCTTGACCCGGACGGCACGCGGATGCGAGCATAGGTCCAAGACGAGCAGCGATCGGATCAAGGGCCATGCGGGACCGAACCTATTGCCACCAAATCATGCGCGCGGAGACCTGGGCAGGGGCTGAGCGGTAATGGACCTGCCGGGCGCGACCGCCTGGCTGCAACAGAGCCGTTGTGTCCCCTTATCCCGAGGATCTCCCCATGACCCGTTCGCCCAGATCATCTCGTTCTTCTAGATCAGAAGGCCGCGCCAAACGGCAGAGCCGGCGCCGGCCCGCGGATTCCGGCTTGAAGCAGCCCCCCTTTCGCGCCGTTGCCAATCCCTATCCGCCTTTTGAGATCCTGTCCCAAGACCACATAGAGGCCATCCACCAGGCTTCCTTGGAGGTGCTGCGCGACGTGGGCATGAAGGTGACCGACGGGCGCGCCCTGGATTTGCTGACAGGGATCGGGGCTGATGTTGACCGCGCGAGTGAGGTGGTCACCTTCGATCCGGCCTTGGTGGAGGAGATGATCGGCCACATCCCCGCTGGATTCACCGTCCATGCCCGCAATCCGGAAAAGTCCCTGAACGTGGGCGGCAACAACATGGTGTTTGCCACGGTCTGCGGTCCGCCTTTTGTCTCGGACCTGGACCGGGGGCGGCGGGAAGGCACCTATGAGGATGTGTGCAATCTGGTGCGCCTGGTCCATTCCTTGAACATCTTTCACCACGACGGCGGCGCCGGGGTGGAACCCTTGGATCTGCCGGCCAATTCCCGCCACCTGGACATGATGTATGCCCAGATCACCCTCACGGACAAGGGCTGGGAGCCGACCTGGCTCAACTCCCGCAAGCGGGCGCGGGACTGCATCGAGATGGCCAAGATCGCCATGGGAGTCAGCGAAGAAGAGCTGGCGGAGAAGCCGGCCTTTTGCACCGGCATCAACACCAACTCCCCCCTGGTGCTGGACGGCGCCATGGCCGACGGTTTGATTGAGATGGCCCTGGCCGGCCAGCCGGTCAACGTCACCCCCTTTACCTTGGCCGGCGCCATGAGCCCGGCGACGGTGGCCGGCTCGGTGGTGCAGCAAAACGCCGAGGCCCTGGCCGGCT
>JANQKX010000417.1 GCA_028280915.1 Kiloniellaceae bacterium | reverse complement strand
ACATAGAGGGAAGGAGGCCAACATGGCGAAGATTCAACAGTTTTTGCCCAGCGTGGCCGGCGGTGCCGGGCCGGTGCTGGCCTTCGAGAGCGACGGATTCCGGCTGCGCGGGGCGCTGATCAAGCCGCGCCGGGGCAGCCCGGAGGTGGTGGGTCCCTATAGCTCCCGTTCCACCGATCCCATCAACGCCATCTCCGAGATCCTGCGCCAGTTGAAGGGACAGGCGGGCCGCCTGCCCAAGACCGTATGCCTGGTGAGCGCCAGCGCCGTGGGGGCCATCGTGGATCTGCCCGTGACGCCGGACAAGCCCCGGCCCAAGGCCCAGATGCGCGAGATGATCCGCTGGGAGCTGGAGCCTCAGTTCGCCCAGCAGAACGAGCTGTGGATGATCGGCGCCATCATGGAGGGCCGCGGCTTCCTGACCCGGGCCCAGCGCCATGAGATCGCCGTGGACCTGGAAACCCAGGCGGCCGGCGGCAAGCGCCTGATCCGTTTCGGCGAGATGGCGGTGGAAAAGAACTTTATCACCCGCGAGCAGTTGGACGAGTGCCTGATGCTGCGGGAAAAGCTGGTGGTGGCCGACGACGACATCGCCTGCGGCTGGCAGCCCATCGAAAACGAGGAGATGGACGGCTCGATCCGGGTCAGCTGGTATGTCTGCGGCATCGGCGAGAGCATCCGCAAGCAGTGGTCCGCCGCCTTCAGCCGCAACGGCCTTCGCTTGGCTTGGATCTATCCTCTGGCGGGCACGGCCTTTGCCGCTCTGAACCATATTGCCCAGCCCGAATCCCAGCGCATCTTGATCCAGATCCAGCAAGAGCAGATCACCTGCATCCGTGGCGAAGCCGACCGCATCATCACCTTCCGCAGCGAGCGGCGCAGTGTGGAGGACGTGGCCGACGATCCCTCCATCGCCATTTGTCAGGAAGAAATGCGCCCGGGAATCGAGCGGGTCTGCCTGCAGGCCGAGGACACCGCCCCGGCGGCCGATCTGGGTCAGCGGCTCGGCCGCGAGGTGATGCCCTTGCCGGAAGGCAACGAGGTTTTGCTCGGCGCCGGCCTGCACATGATGGGCCTGGCGTCCAGCCAACTGGCCGTGCGTCTGGAGGCTTCTGACCCGGCGCCGCCCCTTTGGAAAAACCCCGATGTCATCCGGATCGCCATCGCCGCCTCGGTTTTGCTGGTCATCATCGGCGTGGAGGCGGGAAATCGCTGGCGCTTGGTGCAGTTCGAGGGCCGCCTGGCGAGCTTGAACCAACAGTTCGACGAGACCTTGACCCTCAACAAGGCGCTGGAGCGGACCAACCGGGAAATCCAGGATCTGCAGGAGCAAATCGCCGTTCGTCAGGCGGAGCTGGCCGACTATCAGACAAAGCTCAACATCGTGGAAAACATCCTTTTGGCCCGGCGGGACCGTGTCCCGGATATCCTGGCCGCCGTCCAGGACTCCATCAACGAGGAGGTGGTCTTGGATTCCATCGAGGAGCGAAAAGGCACCATCGAGAACTTCACCCTGGCGGGCTGGGCGCTGAGTGACACCTCGGGGCAGCTTTTCATCAGCAAGCTGGACCGGAACTTGGAAGCCCTGGGCCTGACCGTGGCGGAGGAAAAGTTGCGCCGCGGGCGGAGCCGACTGGAAATGGACGGTTTTGTCCTGGAGCTTCGCATCGTGCCCCGGCCGCCCCGGGAGCTGGTCGGGCAAAGTCCCAACAACAGAGAGACGGGAGGCTGACATGGCGATGATCGTTAAAAGAGACCTTTCCGCCAACAACAAGAACAAGATCCTGATCGTGGTCTGCGCCTTGGCCGTGGCCGCTTACTTCGGCCTTCACTATCCGGACTTGAGCAAAAAGGTGGATCATGAGGAAAACATGATCAACCGCCGCTTGAACCGCATGGAGACCCGGCTGCAAACGCCGCCCGAGCCGACCACCTCGCCGGCGGTGCTGCAGCAGAACCTGGCGGCGCTGGATGCCAGCCTGTTGGAAACCAAGGCCCGTCTCGCCCAGCTCTCGGCGCGCTTTGTGCCCCTGGACAAGATGGACCGCTTTCAAAATCTCCGCTTGGAGATTTCCAATCTGGCCGAGGAGAACCGTCTTTCCATCCAGCGCATCACGGGCCTGAGCGAAAACAGAAATAACAACAGCAGCAGCGGCCAGGGCGTCCGGGTGTTGGAGGATGCCGCCAACAACCGTTTTGGCCGTCCGCTGCTTTCCCTCACGGCACGGGGACAGTTCGGCGGCATCATGCGGTTCCTGGATCAATTGGATGGGCTGTCCCACAACGTTTCCGTGGTGCGCTTGAGCATCGCCGCGATAGATCCGGCCGACATCGATCAGCGGCAGCCCGGACAGCCCTTATCCTTTGATATCCTCATGGCGCTTTAGGTCATGTCGGGATTTTCGCAAAAAACCGGGGATCAAGGTCAAATCGGCGGCCAAGAGCAAAACCGCGCGACGCCGACGCCGGATGAGGGGGCGGCCCCTGACCTGTCGTTTTTCGAACGCATGCTGGCGGAGTGCGTGGAAGCCGGTGCCTCGGACCTGCATTTGACCGCGGGGCGCCCGCCGGCTTTCCGCGTCAATGGACAGCTGAGCGCGGGAGACAGGGCGCTTGTCCCGGCGGCGGCCGTCGACCAGATCGTGCGGGGACTGCTCAATCCGCAGCAGCGGGTGGTCTATGAGCAAAGCTCCTGTATCGACATCGGCTATTCCAGTGCCGGCCAGCGCTTTCGCCTCAACCTTTTTCGCCAAAGGGGCGCTACGGCCATCGCGGTCCGGCATCTGTCCAACGATCTTTTGAGCTTTACCGCGCTGAGGCTGCCCGATTCCCTGGCCAAGCTCAGCCGCCTCACCCACGGCCTGGTGCTGATCTGCGGGGCGACGGGCAGCGGGAAATCCACCACCCTGGCGTCCCTGCTGGATGAAATCAGCCGCACCCGGCCGTGCCATATCGTGACCATCGAAGACCCCATCGAATTCGTGCACAAGGACCAGAAAAGCCTGGTCCATCAGCGCGAGCTCTATACGGACGTGCCCGACTTCGCCAGCGCCGTGCGGGCCTCCCTGCGGGAGGACCCGGATGTGCTCATGGTCGGCGAGATGCGCGATGTGGAGACCATGCGCGCGGCCTTGACCGCGGCGGAAACCGGCCATCTGGTCTTTTCCACCCTGCATACCGGCGACGCGGTGGGCGCCATCGAACGCCTGGTGGGCAGTTTTCCCACCGGCGAGCAGGACATCGTGCGTCATCGCACGGCCATGATCCTGCGCGCGGTGGTCGCCCAGCACCTCCTGCCGGCCATGGGCGGGCGCGGCCGGGTGCCGGCGGTGGAGATCCTGCTGGTGAACAAGGCCATTTCCAATCTGATCGAAAACGCCAAGACCTCACAGATCTACTCGTCCCTGGAAAGCGGCACCCGCGAGGGCATGCAGACTCTGGAACAGTCCCTGGTGCAGCTGGTCCGCGACCGCTGGGTCCACCCGGACATGGCCCGCTCCCACAGCCGGGACGCCATGGCTTTCGATGCCTTGCTGGCACGCATGCAAATCTGACGGGCGGAGACAAGGGTGTCGATTACCGAGTCAAACCTGATTAGTGCTGGGGTCCAAGCGGGCCTCATCTCCAACGACCAGCTGGCGGAAATGCGCCTGCAGTCCCGGCGGGAGCGCTCCCGCCTGCTGGACGTGGTCACCACCACGGGGCGGTTTCCCGTGCTGGCCCTTTATCAAGCCTATGCCGCCCTTAGAAATCTGCCCTTTTTGGAAACCAAGGACCTGGTTCCCGACCGCACCCTGATCGACCGCCTGCCGGCCAGCCTCATGCAGCGGCGCCATTTCCTGCCGGTGCGCACCCGGGCGGGCAAGAACTACCTGGCCATGGCGGATCCGGACGACCACGTGGCCCTGGACACGGCGCGGCGCTTCTTCCGGGATCAGGCCGATCCGGCCCTGGCCGATCCGCAAGCCCTCGCCTCGATCATCACACAGCTGTTCGGGGCGGCAGGGGAGGGTGCCAAGGAAGGCGGGGACAGCGTGGATTCCGTCGCCTTGCTGGACGAGATATTGCACGCCGCCTACCTCTATCGCGCCTCGGATATCCACTTCGAGCCCATCGACCATGGCCTGCGGGTGCGTCTGCGGGTGGACGGGCAAATGCAGGAGTACCGGCGGCGCTTCAACGAAGCGGAACGGGACGGCATGACCACCCGCATCAAGGTCTTGGCCGGTCTGGACATTACCGAGCAGCGTATTACCCAGGACGGCGCTTTCTCCTATGCCCTGAGCGGGCGGGAGGATAGCAAGGCCGACATGCGCGTGGCCACGGTGCCCACCCGCTGGGGCGAACGGATCACCTTGCGGATCTTGGGCCAGGAGTCACAAGACCTCAGCTTGGAAGCCCTGGGCATGGGGCCGAAGGTGCTGAGTTCGTTTCAAAAGGCGATCCAAAGGCCCCATGGCATTGTCCTCGTCACCGGCCCGACGGGCAGCGGTAAATCCACCACCCTCTACGCGGGCCTGCGCGAACTGGACGGTGATGCCTTGAACATCTTGACCGTCGAGGACCCGGTGGAACAGGTCATCTCCGGCATTACCCAGGTGCAGGTTTCCCCAAAGTTGGGCTTTGCCACCACGCTGCGGTCCTTTTTGCGTCATGATCCGGACGTGCTGCTGGTGGGCGAGATCCGCGACGCGGAGACCGCGGATACGGCGCTGAGAGCGGCGTTGACCGGCCACTTGGTTTTGTCCACCTTGCACACAAACGATTCCCTGGGGGCGATTGCCCGGCTCATCGACATCGGCGTGGAACCTTACCTGATTTCGGCGACCTTGGTCGGGGTGCTGGCCCAGCGCCTGGCCCGCCGCCTCTGCACCGCTTGCCGGGAGCCTTACGAGGCCGACGACGCGGCGCGGGAGATCTTGGAGGTCTCACCAGATGCACCCTGCCAGATTTACCATCCCGGCGGCTGTCCCCTTTGTCTGGGCAGCGGGTATCAGGGCCGGGTCGGCCTGTTCGAAGCCTTTTGGTCCACGCCGGAAATGGCGACGGCGATCGCCCAGGGGGCCGATGAACAGCAGTTGCGCGGACAGTTGACGGATTTCCACTCCTTTTGGGATGACGCCGGTGACAAGGTACTGGCCGGGCACACCAGCCTGGAGGAGATTCAGCGCTTGGGCTTCCGAAAGAC
Organism: Kiloniellaceae bacterium; assembly: GCA_028280915.1. GTDB lineage: Bacteria > Pseudomonadota > Alphaproteobacteria > Kiloniellales > Kiloniellaceae > JANQKX01. Next base: position 1,826 of record JANQKX010000417.1, on the reverse strand, counting down.
ATAAGCGATGGCACTTTATAGTTACGTGTCCCTGGATAGCGACGGGACCGAGCACAAGGGCCGCATAGAGGCCGATAGCCCCCGTCACGTGGCCGAACAATTGCGCCAGCGCGCCCAGTACATGGTCTCCGCCGAACTGGGCGACGGGTCGGGTTTCGCCTCCGGCAGCCCCATGGCCATGCTTCAGGTGGTGCTGGGAAAACTGGCGCCCCGTCAGTACCTGCCGGTCCGTACCACGGACCTGGTGTTCTTTTTCCGTCAAATGAATCTGATGCTCGGGGCCGGCTATACGGTGGTCCAGTCCCTGGAAGTGGCCGCCAAGGTGATCCAGAGACGCCGGCTCGCCCGGGCGGTGCAGCGCATGGCCGATGCCATACCGGGCGGGATCAGTTTCGCCCAGGCCATGGCGGCGGAAAAACGCATTTTCTCTCCGCTCATGGTGAGCCTGGTGGAAAGCGGGGAGGTCAGTGGCCAGCTCGACTATGTCATGATCCGCATCGCCGAGAACCTGCAGCGGCGGATCGACCTCAGAAATCAATTGGTCAGCGCCATCACCTATCCCGCCATCGTGGTGATTATCGCCATCGGCGTGATCTGGTTCATGATGGCCAAGGTGATCCCGAAATTCGCCGCGTTCTTCGCCCATCGCGGCAAGGACTTGCCCGAGATCACCCGGTTTTTGGTGAGTGTGTCCGACGTCATTGTCGATCATGGCCCCACCATCGCATTGGTCGTCGGCATGACCGTCTTCGTGATCCTGGTTTCCTATACCTTCGAGAAGGGCAAACTGTATCTGGACATCTTCATGCTCTCGGTGCCCATCATCGGCCCCACCATGCGGATCTACGCCGCCTCCCAATTCGGCACGGTATTTTCCACCTTGCTGCAAAGCGGCTTCACGGCCATGGAGGGCATGAAGGTCATGGCCGGGGTGATGCAGAATGCCTACTATCGCCGGGCCCTGTTCGCGGCGGCGGATGAAATCCTGCGCGGGCACAGCGTCGCCAACAGCTTGAACCGCAAACACATTCCGATCCTGATGCAGCACATGGCCGCGGTGGGCGAGCGCAGCGGTGAATTGGATACGGCCATGGCGGAAATCGGCCGGTTTTATCAGGGCCAGTTGGACGCGCGGGTCAAGACCATGGTGGCCCTGACCGGCCCCGTCCTGACCCTGGTCGTGGGCGGCGTGGTCGGTTTGGTCTACATCGCCATGATGATCGCGGTCTTTAGGGCCTCCACCACCATCTGATCCGGCGTCAAAGGCGCTGCAGCCAAGAGGTGAGCTGGGGACCGAAGAATAGTGCCACCAGGCCGGCGGCTGCCAGCGCCGGCCCGAAGGGCAGGGGATTGCGCCAGGCGTCCCGGCGCCGGCACAATCTTACCGCCGAAGCCCCGATGCCGATCATGGCGGCGAGGAAAAGAACCATGGGCAGCGCCTGCCAGCCCAGCCAGGCGCCCATGGCGGCGAAGAGCTTCAGATCTCCCCGCCCCATGACCTCCCGGTTCCGCAGCTTGCCGTAGAGGGTGACGACGGCCCATAGGGCCGCAAAACCGCCGCTGGCGCCTAGGATCGCGCTTTCGGGATCGGTGAACCATCCTGCCAGGCTGGCCAAAAGGCCGATCCACAAAAGAGCGAGGGTCAACTCGTCCGGAAGCAGCTGCCGGTCCAGGTCGATGAAGGACATGGCGATCACCAGCGCGGTAAAGAGGCCGGCGGCGAGCGCGGCGGCGGTGGGCCCGAACTGAAGGGCGCAAGCCAGAAAGGCGACTCCGGTCAGGCCCTCCACCAGGGGATAGCGCCAGGAAATGCCTTGGCTGCAATG
>JANQKX010000412.1 GCA_028280915.1 Kiloniellaceae bacterium | reverse complement strand
AGTGGCCGAGTTGCTGGACAATGCCATGGACGAAGCGGTGGCCGGTCATGCCAGCCGAATCGAGCTGAACCTGGGGGCGGACAACTGGATCACGGTGCGCGACAACGGGCGGGGCATCCCGACGGACCCCCACCCCAAATACAAGCCCAAATCGGCCCTGGAGGTGATCCTGACCACCTTGCACTCGGGCGCTAAGTTTTCCACCAAGTCCTATGCCACCTCGGGCGGCCTGCACGGCGTGGGCCTGTCGGTGGTCAACGCCCTGGCGGACAGCTTGACCGTGGAGGTGGCGCGCAACCGCACCCTGTTCCAGCAGCGCTATTCCTGCGGCAAACCCACCACCAAGCTGAAAAACGAGGGCTCGGTGCAAAACCGCCGGGGCACCTGCATTCAGTTCCACCCGGACCCGGAGATCTTCGGCGATACCTCCAACTTTCGGCCGGCCAAGCTGTACCGCATGGCCCGCTCCAAGGCCTATCTCTATCGGGGCGTGGAAATTCGCTGGACCTGTGACAGCAAGCTGATCCCGGAAGGCGATGCCACCCCGGCCAGCGAAACCCTGCATTTTCCCGACGGCCTGCGGGATTTTTTGTCGTCCCATCTGAAGGACCGCAAGACCTTGACGCCGGAGCCCTTCGCCGGCGAGGCCAAGTTTCCCGACGATCAGGGCCGGGTTGAATGGGCCATCTCCTGGCCCGGCGACGAAAACGGCTTCACCTCGTCTTATTGCAATACCGTGCCCACGCCCGAAGGGGGCAGCCACGATCAGGGCCTCAGGTCCGGCCTGCTGCGGAGCCTGAAGTCCTACGGTGAATTGGTGGGCAACAAAAAGGCCGGCCAGGTGACTGCCGACGATCTCATGGGCGGCGCTTGCGCCCTCTTGTCCCTCTTCATCAAAAACCCCCAGTTCCAGGGCCAAACCAAGGAAAAACTGGCCACCCCGGCGGCCACCCGTTTGATCGAAGCCTCCATCAAGGATCACTTCGACCATTGGCTCTCCGGCCATCCCGAACGCTCCCGCCTGCTGTTGGAGCGGGTGGTGGAGCGGGCCGATGAGCGATTGCGCCGCCGCCAGGAGAAAGAGCAGGCGCGCAAATCCGCCACCCGCAAACTGCGCCTGCCCGGCAAGCTGGCCGACTGCAGCCAGAACCGCTCCACGGACACGGAGATCTTTCTGGTGGAGGGCGATTCGGCCGGCGGCTCGGCCAAGCAGGCCCGCGACCGCAACACCCAGGCCATCCTGCCCCTGCGCGGCAAGATCCTAAACGTAGCATCGGCCACGGCAGAAAAAACCCGCGCCAACCAGGAGATCTCGGACATCACCCTGGCGCTGGGCTGCGGCACCGGCACCAAGTTCGACATCGACAAGCTGCGCTACGAGCGGGTCATCATCATGACCGACGCGGACGTGGACGGGGCCCATATCGCGTCCCTCTTGATCACCTTTTTTTACCGGGAAATGGTGGGCTTGATCGAAGAGGGGCGGCTGTTCCTCGCCCTGCCCCCGCTCTACCGCCTCACCCAAGGGGGCGACACGGTTTATGCCCGCGACGACGCCCATCGGGAGACTTTGGAAAAATCTCATTTCAAGGGCAAGGGCAAGATCGAGGTCAGCCGCTTCAAGGGCCTGGGGGAAATGCCGCCGGCCCAACTGAAGGCCACCACCATGGACGCGGCCAAACGCACCCTGCTGCGGGTCAGTTTGGAAGACCTGGAAGACCCGGACCCGCAAGCGGAAAACAGACGGGCCGCCGATACGGTCGACCGCCTGATGGGCAAGCGCCCCGAGATGCGCTTTGCCTTCCTGCAGGAAAATGCCCGTTTCGTCGAAGACATTGATGTTTAAGGCTTTAGATCATTTCCTGCTCACCGGGTGGCGCCGCGCTCTAACGAAAGAGTAACGACCGATCGGTTTTTTGTGACTTGCCTGTTGGCCCGCGCGGGTCATCTTTTCTTTTTAAGGCGACCGTTTTGCTAAAGTGTTGGTCGCAAAAAAGGTAGGTGCAAATGTTGAGACTGATCTTCTTTCTCGTCGTGGGGCCCTTGGCCCTGGTCCTGTCCGGCTGTGCCGGGCCGGTCAACAGCTACGTGCCCTATAAGGCCAGCAACTACGATCCGGCTTTTCTGGGCTATGGCGCCAAAAAGGGCGGCATCTTTACCGAGATCACCAATCCGCCCTTCCCCGATCAGCAGGCGGCGACCGATCAGATCATCACCCGGACCTTGGAGGAATCCCACTTTGGTCCGCCGGTGAACTTCTATGTGGATCCGGCTCTGCAGCAGGGCTCGCCCTATCGGGTGCGTTTGGCTTTCAGCCCGGCCCAAAACGCCAACGCGGACCGCCTGTGCCGTGGCGAGCAGGTGCCCGTCGCCGAATACCCGGAGCAAATCCGCGTCATGGCCGCCTTTTGCACCTCCGACTACCGCTACACCTCCACGGTGGCCTGGATTCCTCGGGTGGAGAGCCCGGACGATCCGACCTTTACCCAGCTCATGCGCCAGGTCGGCGTGCAGATTTTCCCGCCCCGGTCCGAGCCCCGTGACCCCGGCAACTTCATCCTCTTCCAGTAACCTGCCACAACCAGCCAAGGCGGCGGGCCCGGACGAAGATCAGGATTCGTAGGCAAGATGAAACAGCCCAGCACGAACAGAGCCCTTTTAGGGCCATTGGCCGGGACGGCCCTCTTGGCCCTTTCGGCCTGTTCGGATTTGGTGATCAGCAACCCTGGCATCACCTCAGAAACTTATACGCCCCAGCTGCTGGGCTACGCCGCAAACGCCGGCGGCATGTTCGTGGATGTGACCGGCACCCCCTTCCCCGATGCCCAAGCCGAGACCAACCGGGTGATCGAGGATGCGCTGGGCCGCGCCCACTTTGGCCCCACCTTGCCGTTCTTCACGGAAAAGCCCGCCGACTACCGCTCTCCTTACCGGGTGGCCATGGTCTTCTCGCCGGCCCCCAACGCCAACGCCGACCGCCTGTGCCGGGGCGATACGGTGCCCGTGGCGGAGGACCCGGGAGACACCACGGTCCTGGCGGCCTTCTGCAACGGCACGGAACGCCTGACCTCCACCCGGTCCTGGATCACCGCCCCGGCCGGGCCCAATGATCCGGCCTTCGACAACCTGATCCGGCAAACGGGCATCCAGCTCTTCCCGCCCGACAACTTCAAGCGCCGCGGCGGCGGTCCGCGTTTCCGGTCCAACTGACGGCGCCCGCTCAGGCGCTAGAGCAAACACAGATCAGGTGCGTAGGCACCTGGCCTGTTGTTTGGCTCCAACTCATAAAAGTATAGAGCAGCTCTCAGGCCAATTGGATCGCCCTCGATACGTAATAGGGCCGATTCCAATTGATCTAAGGCCCGCTCTAGGAAAACAACCAATCGTCCAGCAAGCAGTTGACGGCCGCGGGCCGCTCCAAGGCGCTCAAATGACCGCAATCCTCAATCACGTGCAATTGCGCGCGGGGGATGGCGGCGGCCATCTCCTCGTGGCCGGCAAGGGGCGTGACCCAGTCTTGGCGGCCGCAAATCAGCAGGGTCTCGCAGGGAATCTGGGGCAGCACCAGCGTGCTGTCCTCCCGCCCGGCGATGGCGGTTTGCTGACGGATGAAGGCGTCCTTGCCCAAGTCGGCCGCCATTTTGGTCATGACCCCCGCCACGGCCGGGTCATCGACCCGATCGGGGTGAATGAACAGGGGTAAAAGCTGGGGGGCCACGCCCAAGAAGCGGCCCTTTTTCGCTAGTTCGATCAAGCCGCGTCGGCGCGCCGCCTCCTCCGGGGAATCCAGGCCGCAGCGGCTATCCAACAGCGCCAGTTTGATCACCCGCTGGGGCGCGCGCACCATGATCTCCAAAGCGACGTAGCCGCCCATGGACAGCGCCGCCAGGTAAAACCGCGGCGGCATGGCCGCCAGCACGCTTTCCGCCATGTCGCCGATGGTATCTTGCGTGGTGAAATCGGCGACCCAGCAGTCGGCCCGCGGGCCCAGATGAGCGATTTGGTGCTGCCAGAGGTCCGCCGTGCAGAGAAGGCCCGGCAAGAGGGCCAAGGAAGGCTTTTCGGTCATTTTGTTCTGTTTCTCACCAGGTTGCGCGGCTCATTTAGGCCCAAGTAGACCCGCCGGAGCAATTAAATCACCCGCCGGGCCGCCATTTATTTTCCGAATCGCCTTTCAACTTTGACATCTTAGTGTAATAAACTGAGTTTTGGTCGAGAAAACACCGCTTTTTAACTGATTTCGTTGACAATGGACCTTGAATATCTATTATCGCGGACCAAATTGGGGCCAACAAGACGATCTTGGGCACCGTTAACTTCAACAGATAAACGAGTTTAATGATATTTTCCGATCTTGGACTAAGTCCTGAGGTCTTGAAAGCCGTTGATGAAGTGGGTTACACCACGCCAACGCCCATTCAAGAAAAAGCCATTCCTTATGTATTAATGGGCCGCGACGTACTGGGCTGCGCGCAGACGGGAACGGGTAAAACCGCGTCTTTTACTTTGCCCATGATCGAAATTCTCGCCGCCAGCCGGGCCCGGGCGCGCATGCCCCGCTCCCTGATCATCGCGCCGACCCGCGAATTGGCAGCCCAAGTGGCCGAGAACTTCGAGCTTTACGGCAAACACACCAAGCTTTCCATGGCGCTGCTAATCGGCGGGTCCTCCTTTGCCGAACAGGAAAAGAAGCTGGACCGAGGTGTTCAGGTCCTGATCGCCACCCCCGGCCGCCTGCTCGACCTCTTCGAGCGGGGCAAGATCCTGCTGGCCGACGTGAAGATCCTGGTGATCGACGAGGCGGACCGCATGCTGGACATGGGCTTCATGCCGGACGTGGAA